>JBDTCP010000074.1:0-5990 GCA_039923555.1 Nitrobacter sp. | reverse complement strand
CTCGCCGGTCCGACGCCATCCATCACCGCCATGACGGCGCTCTGGCCTGACATTTCGCCGACATCCTGGCTGAAATAACCGATGGTCATGCCGGGATCGACCGTCAGTTGGCCATCGTCTGGCCGATCCTGGCCCGCGATGATCCGGAAAAGCGTCGACTTGCCGGCGCCATTCGGCCCGACGAGCCCCGCCTTCTCACCCTTTTGGATGCCCATCGAAGCATCGATGAACAAGAGTTGATGGCCGTTCTGTTTGCTGATGTTGTCGAGACGAATCATGATGTCCGTGCTGTTAAGGGGGCCAAGACGATCCGGGGTTCGTTTCGTCGGCGCGAAGCATGCGCCAAGATTTCATTACTGCGCTACCGCTCGCTGTTGCTCGCGTCGCGATCTGCTAAATTGCGCCTCGCTTGTGCTCGGCGCGTTCGCCATTTGATTTGATCCGCTGGATCAAATCATCGGCTGGCGGCTCCGCCGCCCGCCGAACTGGCTCACTCCCATTCAATCGTCCCGGGCGGCTTGGAGGTCACGTCATAGACGACGCGGTTGATGCCCCGCACTTCATTGACGATGCGGGTCGACACGCGCGCCAGGAAGCTGTGCTCGAATGGGTAGTAATCCGCCGTCATGCCGTCGGAGGACGTCACCGCGCGCAGGGCGCAGACATGATCGTAGGTGCGCCCATCGCCCATCACGCCCACGGTGCGCACCGGCAGCAGCACGGCGAAAGCCTGCCAGATAGCGTCGTATTGCCCGGTGCGGCGGATTTCCTCGATGTAGATTTCATCGGCCAGCCGCAGAATGTCGCATTTCTCTTTTGTGATGGCGCCGGGAATGCGGATCGCCAAGCCCGGCCCGGGGAACGGATGGCGGCCAACGAATGCCTCAGGCAGCCCGAGCTCGCGGCCGAGCGCACGCACTTCGTCCTTGAACAGTTCGCGCAAGGGCTCGACCAGTTTCATCTTCATGCGGTCGGGCAGTCCGCCGACATTGTGATGCGACTTGATGGTGACCGACGGCCCGCCGGTGAACGACACACTCTCGATCACGTCGGGATAGAGCGTGCCTTGCGCCAGAAACTCAGCGCCGCCAATTTTCTTCGCCTCGGCGTCGAATACATCAATAAATAATCCGCCGATGATCTTGCGCTTCTTCTCCGGGTCATCGACACCCGCCAGCGCCTTGAGGAACGTGTCCTCGGCCTGCACATGCACAAGCGGAATATTGTAGCTGTCGCGAAACAGCGCCGCGACCTTCGCGCCTTCGGCCAGCCGCAGCAGGCCGTGATCGACGAACACGCAGGTGAGCTGCTCGCCGATCGCTTCATGGATCAACACGGCGGCGACTGCCGAGTCGACGCCACCCGACAGCCCGCAGATCACTTTGCCTTTGCCAACCTGCTTGCGGATTTTCTCGATCGCCTCATCCTTGAAGGCGCGCATGGTCCAGTCGCCGGTCAGCCCCGCGACCTTGCGAACAAAATTTCGGATCAGTTTTGCGCCGTCGGGCGTATGCACCACCTCGGGGTGGAACTGCATCGCATAGAACTTGCGCTTGTCGTCCGCGATCACCGCGATCGGCGATCCCGGCGCCTTCGCCACCGCGCGAAACCCGTCCGGTAATTTAGTCACGCGGTCGCCGTGGCTCATCCAGACGTCGTATTGGCCGCCCTTCTCCCAGACGCCGTCGAACAGCGCGCAGGCCTCGGTGACCTCGATGGCGGCGCGGCCGAACTCACGATGATGCCCGGCCTCGACGGTGCCTCCGAGCTGCTGGGCCATGGTCTGCTCGCCATAGCAGATACCGAGCACGGGCACGCCCGCCTTGAGGATCGACATCGGCACTGCCGGCGCATCCTTGTCGAGCACCGAGGCCGGGCCGCCGGACAGGATCACAGCTTTCGGCTTCATCTCAAGAAAGGCCGCTTCCGCCTTCTGAAACGGCACGATTTCGGAATAGACACCTTCCTCGCGCACGCGCCGCGCGATCAGTTGCGTGACCTGGCTGCCGAAATCGACGATGAGAATCTTGTCGTGCGCCGAGGCCACTTGGGGGGAGTGATCGGCGGACGGAAGCGCGGAGGTGCTGGCTGTCATGGGCAGCAGATACGTGACTCAAACGAGCGTCGCAACCGGGAAAAAGACCGCCGTCATCCTGAGGAGCGCGATCTTCCTTGCGCGCCTCGAAGGGCGACGGCGAATAACGCAACCACCATCCTTCGAGGTTCGCCAGAAGACGGCGACCAAAATGACGTTTGTTGCTTAAGACCGCCGCAGCATACTCACAAAAAACCCGTCCGTTCCGGTTCGGCGTGGGGTCATCAGCAGGCCCTCATCCGACTGGTAGGTCGCCGCGAGAAAATCGTCCGCCTTGTCCCACAGGACCGACGCGATCTGCGACGGTGGCGTCACCGTGAAATCTGAATGGCGGCCGGTAAACTCACGTATTTGCTCATTATTTTCCACCGCTAACACCGAGCAGGTGATGTAGGCGATGCGTCCGCCGGGTTTCACCAAAGCGACCGCGCGATCAAGTACTTCGCTCTGATCTTTCAACCGCACTTCGAGCGCTCCCGGGCGCATCCGCCATTTAGCGTCAGGATTGCGCCGCCAGGTGCCGGTCCCGGTACAAGGCGCATCGATCAGCACGAGATCGGCCGACGCCCTGATATCCGCCAGCGGATCGTCCTCGCCCTTCGGGGTCCGGACATCGGCATTATGCACACCGGCGCGCGACAGCCGCTCGTGGATCGGCGCGAGTTGCCGCTTGTCGTGATCGGTTGCAATGAGGCGACCCTTGCCTTGCATCATGGCTGCCAGCGCCAGGGTCTTGCCGCCAGCGCCCGCGCAGAGGTCAATCACCTGCTCACCAGGTTTTGCACCGGACAGCAGCGCCGCGAGCTGCGAGCCCTCATCCTGCACCTCGATGCCACCCTTGATAAAGTCCTCCTCGGCATGGACGCCGGGATTGCGCGCATCGGCGCCAAGCGCGATCCTCAAGCCCAGCGGCGACCACGGCGTCGCCGTCGCGCCGAGATGGCGCAGCGAACCGAGCACCTTTTCGGGTTTCGCCTTCAGCGTGTTGACGCGCAAATCGAGCGGTGCGCGGCTCGCCATCGCGGCGGTCTCGGCGGCACGGTCGTCACCAAAGGCCTGCGCCAGATAGCCATCCAGCCATTCCGGATAGTCGCCGGCAATATGCGCGGGCGCATCGGCCAGCGTCCGCGTCGCAAGCGCCGCGCGTTCACCGTCGGAGAGCGGTGCGGGCGCGAAGCGGCTGCCATCGCACAGCGCCGCGATGGCATCGGCATCCAGCCATCGCTCCAGCCTGAGCATTCCGAGCAGCCGCGAACGCGGCGTGTCGTCGTCCATGATCCAGGCGCCGGAGGCCTGACGGCGCAGCACATCGTAGACCAGCCCTGAGATCGCGGCGCGATCGCCGGAGCCGGCGAAGCGATGCGCCGTACCCCATTCCTTCAGCGCCTTCGCCGCCGGCACCCGCTGGGTATCGATGGCCTCGATGACTTCGATGGCGGCAGAGAGCCGCGCGGCTGGTGTCATGATAAACTTTCGATTGGAGCGGTGTTAAACGCTCAGAATACGAGCAGCATGCGCAGCGCGAAATAGATCCACATCGCCAGCAGCACCAGAACGCCCGCGAACCACACCAATCCGCGTTGCGGGACGTTGTTCGACGTGACGAAGATGCCGGCATGGACGAACCGCGTGATGACGAACACCCACGACAGCAGCACGATGACGAGATCGGCGTGACGCAGCGGCAGCGCCAGCGCGATCAGGACATAAAATAGCACGGGGATTTCAAACTGGTTGCTGAAACAGTTGCTGATCTGGGTGGCACGCACCGACCAGTTCGGTTCGCCCAGCGCGATGTCCTTGATCCGGGTTTCGCCTGACTTCAGTGTTTTCGTCCGCACCACCGCCATGCCCAGCAACAATGCGAACGCCAGCCCGACCAGCACGAACACCGGCAGCAGCACCATCTGAACAGACATCGTTTCTCCCGTTGCTACTAACGTGAGCGGCGATCTTCAGGCCGCGATCCTGGCCAGCACCTTGTCGAACGCGGCTGTGGCGCTTTCCAGATCCTTGAACACGAGCCCGCTGTCGGCGGACTGCTTCTGGCCGTGATTGTCGCGAATGCCGTCGACCGGCTCGCCGCGCTCGAGCACCGCCTGCGGCGCGATCACGAAGAACTTGTGTTCCGAAATGTCCTGATCCTTCGGCAGGAACACGCCGAGCGAAGCGATATCATTGCCACGGCGATAGGAGATGTAGCGATCGACCGCGACGAACCCCGCGCGCTGCAATCCGCCGAGCTTGGCGTGCCCGTCGCTACCGACGAGCTTGTGCGCACGAAAGCCTTTTACGCCGGCAGACTTCACTTTCGCGGTCTCTTCCGACAGATCGTATTTCTCCGCCATCTGCTTGCCGACGCTGGCAAGCTGCGCCGACATATCGTGCTCGAAATCCTTCAGCTCGGTGCGCGGCTTCGCAGCCTTGCGCGGCTTCAACGCATTTCGCTTCTCAAGTTCCGCCTGGCATCGCGTAACGAGATCATCGACCGATTTCCGTTCCGCATTGGCAAGCAGGTTTTTCAGGTCAGGATCCGAAAGCGCGGCAATTCTATCGTCCGTCCAATCAACCATGGTTCCAGGGTTCTCTTCTGAAGGTGTCGTGATGTCGTTCGCGGAAATGACGCAATCGCCAGGAACGCCGTTCCGGCGCAGAGGATTGCGCCTGCGCCGACAGTAACCCGTTTTCGCGCTGATGTGCGGCTCAATTTGGGCGATTATGTTAGGCGCCGCCGGGATAGTTCGGGCTTTCACGTGTGATCGTGACATCGTGAACGTGGCTTTCACGCAAGCCGGCGCCGGTGATGCGAACGAAGCGCGCCTTGTCGTGGAATTCGGCCAGATTGCGTGCGCCCACATAGCCCATCGCTGCGCGCAAGCCTCCGGCAAGCTGGTGCATGACGTTGCCGACCGGTCCCTTGTAGGGCACCTGACCCTCGATGCCTTCGGGTACGAGCTTCAGCGTATCCTTGATGTCCTGCTGGAAGTAGCGATCAGCGGAGCCGCGCGCCATCGCGCCCACCGAACCCATGCCGCGATAGGCCTTGTAGGAGCGGCCCTGCCACAGAAACACTTCGCCCGGTGTCTCGTCGGTGCCTGCAAGCAGCGAACCGACCATGACGATGTCGGCGCCGGCAGCGAGCGCTTTGGCGAGATCGCCAGAAAATTTGATGCCGCCATCGGCGATCACGGGCACATCGGCCTTCTTCGCCGCCTCGACCGCGTCCATGATCGCGGTCAGCTGCGGCACGCCGACGCCGGCCACGATGCGCGTGGTGCAGATCGAACCCGGACCGATGCCGACCTTGATGGCGTCGGCGCCGGCATCGATCAGCGCCTGCGCACCTTCGGTGGTGGCGATGTTGCCAGCGATGACCTGCACCGCATTCGACAGCCGCTTGATGCGGTTGACAGCCTCCAGCACGCGGCTGGAATGGCCGTGTGCGGTATCCACGACGATCAGATCGACACCGGCGTCAATCAGGCGCTCGGTGCGCTCAAAACCGCCCTCGCCGACCGTGGTTGCCGCCGCGACCCGTAGCCGGCCATGCGCATCCTTGCAGGCCAGCGGATGCGCGACCGCCTTCTCCATGTCCTTGACGGTGATGAGACCGACGCAGCGATACTGGTCGTCGACGACCAGCAGTTTTTCGATGCGATGCTTGTGCAGCATCCGCTTGGCTTCTTCCTGGCTGACGCCCTCGCGCACCGTCACGAGATTTTCATGCGTCATCAACTCGGACACTTTTTGCCGCGGGTCGGTGGCGATGCGGACGTCGCGATTGGTGAGAATGCCGACGAGCTTGCCCGGCGAGGTCGCGCTGCTGCCAGTGACCACCGGAATGCCGGAAAAGCCGTGATCGTTCATCAGCGTCAGCGCATCGGACAGCATCGCA
>JBDTCP010000073.1:0-12014 GCA_039923555.1 Nitrobacter sp. | reverse complement strand
ACTACATCGCCGAGGATCTGCCGAAGGAAACCAGGCGGCTGGACGCGGCGCTCGCCAAGCTGCGCGCCGACCTCGACCGCATGCTGGAGCGCGGCGACGTCGCCGACGGCGGCGACCATCGCGACGTACTTGAAGCCTATCGCATGTTCGCCAACGATCACGGTTGGTCGCACAGGCTGCATGAGGCGGCCGCCACAGGCCTCACCGCCGAGGCCGCCGTCGAGCGCGTGCAATCGGACACTCGCGCGCGGATGTTGCGCTCCACCGACCCCTATCTGCGCGACCGCCTGCATGACCTCGAGGATCTCGGCCACCGCCTGATGCGGCAACTGGTCGGGCAGGATCATGCGCCGTCACGCGAGCAACTGCCGGAGAATGCGATCCTGATCGCACGCGCCATGGGACCGGCGGCCTTGCTGGACTACGACCGCAAGCGGCTGCGCGGCCTGGTGCTTGAGGAAGGTACCGCGAATTCGCACGTCTCCATCGTCGCGCGTGCGCTGGGCATCCCGGCCATCGGCGGGGTGCCCAACGCGCCGGGGATCGCCGACCCCGGCGACGCCATCATTGTCGACGGCACCTCGGGCTCGATCTACGTGCGGCCGTCGGCGGAAATCGAATCGGCTTACGCCGAGCGCGTGCGGTTCCGCGCCCGGCGGCAGGCGCAGTACATCGCGCTGCGCGACAGGCCCTGCGTCACCAGGGACGGCCAGCCTGTCGAGCTGATGATCAATGCCGGCCTCATGATTGACCTGCCGCATCTCGAGGACACTAATTGCTCGGGCATCGGCCTGTTCCGGACCGAACTGCAATTCATGCTCGGGCAGAACCTGCCGCGCACGAGCGAGCAGCTTGCGCTGTACCGCGCGGTGCTGGATGCCGCCGGCGACAAACCGGTGACCTTCCGGACCCTCGACATCGGCGGCGACAAGGCGCTGCCCTACATGGAAATCGTGGCCGAGGAAAATCCAGCGCTGGGCTGGCGCGCGATTCGGCTCGGCCTCGATCGTCCCGGCCTGCTGCGCGGCCAGATACGGGCGCTGCTCCGCGCAGGCGGCGGACGGGCACTGCGCATCATGTTCCCGATGATCTCAGAAGTCGCCGAATTCGATCAGGCCAAGGCCATCATCGAGCGCGAACTCACTTATCTGCGCCAGCACGGCCACGCGCTGCCGGAACGCGTGGACGTCGGCACCATGGTCGAGGTGCCGGCACTGTTGTACCAGCTCGATGAATTGCTCCGGAAGGTTGATTTCGTCTCGGTCGGATCGAACGACCTGTTCCAGTTTATGTTCGCGGTCGATCGCGGCAACAGCAAGGTGTCGAACCGCTTCGATACGCTGTCCGCACCGATCCTGCGGGCGCTGCGCGACATCGTGACCAAGACCAAAGCCGCGGGAAAAAGCGCCTCGCTGTGCGGGGAAATGGCGTCGCAGCCGCTGGGCGCGCTGGTGCTGATCGCGCTCGGCTACCGCTCGCTCTCGCTGTCGGCCACCGCGCACGGCCCCGTCAAGGCGATGATCCTCGATCTCGATGCAGGTAAGGCCGAGGCGACGATCAAGCCGCTGCTCGACTCGCCCTCGGGCAGCGTGTCGATCCGGGACAAGCTCACGAAATTCGCTGAAGCCGAGGGGTTGGCGTTGTAGCGAGGCTCTTGCCGCGCGCCACCCCCCTTTTGCATCCCGGAATTTCAGCCATGTCCTCACTACCCGAAGCCAAACTCGATCTCTTGCTGACCCGCCACGCCGCGCTCGAAAACGAGCTGCTGAGTCAGGTCAGTGCTGAGCGGTACGTGCAGATGACGCGCGAACTGGCCGAGCTCAATCCTGTCGTGGAGGCCGTGAAGAACTGGCGCGCGGTCAGGGCCGAGATTGCCGGCATCGACGCGATGATCGCCGATCCCGCGACCGACGCCGAGATGCGCGCGATGGCGGAAGCCGAACGCCCGACGCTGGACGTGCGCGGCGACGAACTCGCGCAAAAGATTCGCGTGGCGTTGCTGCCGAAAGATGCAATGGACGAGCGCAACGTGATGCTCGAAATCCGCGCCGGCACCGGCGGCGACGAAGCCTCACTGTTCGCAGGCGACCTGTTCCGGATGTACGAGCGCTTCGCAGGCTTGCAGGGCTGGAAGGTGGACGTGGTGTCCGCCAGCGAAGGCACCATGGGCGGCTACAAGGAAATCATCGCCGAAGTGCAGGGCCGCGGCGCTTATGCCAAACTGAAGTTCGAATCCGGCGCGCACCGGGTGCAGCGTGTGCCCGATACCGAAACGCAAGGACGCATCCATACGTCCGCGGCGACAGTGGCGGTTCTGCCTGAGGTCGAGGAGGTCGATGTCGACATCAAGACCGATGATCTGCGCATCGAGACCATGCGCGCGCAGGGTGCGGGCGGCCAGCACGTCAACAAGACTGAATCCGCGATCCGGATCACGCACATTCCGAGCGGAATCGTCGTCATGATGCAGGATAGCCGCTCGCAGCACAAGAACCGCGCATCGGCGATGAACATCCTGCGCTCGCGCATCTACGACGCCGAGCAGCAGCGAATCAACTCGGCGCGCTCCGCCGACCGGAGGGATCAGGTCGGATCGGGCGACCGCTCCGAACGCATCCGCACCTACAATTTCCCGCAAGGCCGCGTCACCGATCACCGCATCAACCTGACGATCTACAAGCTGCCGCAGGTAATTACAGGCGACGCGCTGCATGAACTGATCGATGCGCTGACCACGGAACATCAGGCCGCGCAGCTCGCCACCGAAGGCGGCAGCGCGTGAGCGACAACGGCGCGCTCGCCGGACAGACCATCGAAGCCGCGCGCCGGATGCTGTTAGCGCGCTTCGAAGCCGCCGGGATCGACAGTGCCGCGCTCGACGCACGGCTGCTGACCGGCGCTGTCTTGCAGCTCGACCTCACCGGACTGATCGCGCAAGGTCCGCACCCGCTCACCATGGATGACGCGGCGCGCCTTGATGCTTTCGCGCAACGCCGTCTCGCAGGCGAGCCGGTCGCGCGCATTCTCGGAACGAAGGAATTCTGGGGGCTGCCGCTCAGGCTGTCGGCGGACACGCTGGTGCCGCGGCCGGATACCGAAACCGTGGTCGAGGCTGCGCTCGAAATTCTCCGTGCCGAAGGCCGAACCCAGACTCCGCTCCGCATCGCAGATCTCGGCACCGGCAGCGGTGCGATCCTGCTCGCGCTGCTGACCGAACTGCCGGAGGCCAGAGGTATCGGCACCGACCTGAGCGCAGCAGCGCTAAATACTGCGAAAGGCAATGCGCGCGACCTTGGCCTCGCATCGCGCGCGGACTTCATCGTCAGCGACTATGCGGCCGACCTGTCCGATCCACTTGATCTAATCGTCTCGAACCCGCCCTATATCCGCTCGGACGATATCGCGGCGCTGGCGCCTGAGGTCCGCGACCACGATCCGCATCTCGCGCTGGATGGCGGCCACGACGGTCTCGAGGCCTATCGCCGGATCGCATCGCAAGCGGCGCGGCTGCTATCGCCGCACGGCTTCCTGGTATTGGAAGTCGGGCAGGATCAGGAAGACGACGTCGCCCGGCTGGTGACCGCAGCAGGGTTAACGATCACAGGGCCCGCAAGAACCGACCTGGCGGGTATCGGCCGCGCCGTCGTTGGGCGGAAAATGCCTCCGTAAAGCCCGAATGCACCATAAAAAACCACTTGGAATATCCCTCGGGAGCGACTACGTTCCGGGCACAACATCGGTCCAGGGTTGCTGGCCCCGCGAGGTGCTGCGGGTGGAGACCAGAGTTCTCAGAGCGAGAACCGGCCCGAGTGAAAGGTTCCTGAAGGCAGGTCCTATCAAGCGCGATGGCTGGAAAGCTGCGCTGCTTGCGACCGCAAAGCGAACGAAAGCCTGATATTGCGCTTAAAGACTCATGCGAGAAAACCTGAGTTTGATGTGGCTGGCTGAATGATCTGCCGTGCTGGTGCGATGCGCCCGCCGGCGACCGGGGAAACGCGTCCTTGTTGAACGCGACGATCGACGAAACCGATCTGAAGATAAGTTGGCCGGTGCGCGCTGTGCGCGGCACCTGGTGCGCCGACGGCAATCACGACGAAGCGACACGGCAATGCCCATGGCTGAAAATTTCAAGGCTGATAGAAGGCGAGACATGAGAAACGGTCAGAACAACAACAAGCGGATGCGTAACCGGAATAACAACACTAATAATAATAACAATAACAACAACAACAACCGGCGCGGCCAGAACCCGATGACACGGGTTTTCGAATCGAACGGCCCAGACATCAAGATCCGTGGCACTGCCTCTCACGTCGCCGAGAAATACGTCCAGCTCGCGCGCGACGCACGTTCCTCTGGCGACCCCGTAGCTGCCGAAAACTACTATCAGCATGCCGAGCATTATTTCCGCCTGATCGCCGCGGCGCAGGAACAGTTTCGCCAGAGCCAGCCGCAGCAACAGCCGCGGGTCGACGGTGACACGCCGGATGATGCGGGCGGCGATGATGACAGCGAAAGCTATTCGAATTTCGGTGCAGAGCCGGGCTTCGTTCCGGTTCAGCAACCTCCCTTTCAGCAGCCCCGCGAGAATCAGCCGCGCGACTCGCAACCCTATCAGCGCGACCAGCAGCAGCAGCCCCGCGAGCATAATCGCGAGCAACGTCATCAGCCGCAGCCGCAATATCAGCCGCAGCCCACGGTTCAGCCCGTCGACAACGGCGGCGTCGACCGCCTGCCGTCGTTCATCACAGGATCTCAGCCGCCGGTGAGCGGCAGCGGCTTTGAAAGCAACGGCCATCAGGGTGGCGAGCGCAACGACCGCTTCCCGCCCCGCCGTCGCCGACGCCCGCATAGCCCGCGTCCGGACGGCATGGCGCAGCCGTCCGCGCCCGGCGAGGACTTCAATCCCGGCAACGAATAGCGACCGACTGCCGCGATCGATAAAGCCGTTGTCGGTTACCCGCAATCAGCTCAAACTACGGCGTCAAGCGCGGGCATAGCCGTTCGAAGAACGGCGTCGCTTTCGGTTGCCGCATAGCCGTTCGAAGAACGGCGTCGCTTTCGCTCGCCTATGACCCGCGCATCCATTTTCTTTCGGAGATGATGGATTACCGGGTCAAGCCCGGCAAGACGATAAAACGCCCCTCAGCGCTCCATCGATGACGGCACGAGCACGGGCGGCAAGGCCGGGATCAGCCGGGCGCGCTGGCGCTTTGCAGGAAGGGCGCGGTAGACCTGCTTGGTCGCCTCCACGATATGAACGCCGGCAAATGGCAGCGACAGTGCCGCGCCGGCGCGCTCCCACGCCGTGGCCGAGCGCAGGAACCAGCCGCTTTTGATCGGCGGCACGAACAATGCCTCGCCCCAGGCCGACGGCGTGAACCATGTCTGCCGCAGCAGTTGGGTGATCTGCGTGCGCGAATACGGCCGGCCGTGGCCGAACGGGGTCGTATCGGTGCGGGTCCAGATCCCGCGGCGATTGGGAACGATCGCCATCATGCGGCCTGACGGCGAGAGGACGCGCCACACCTCACGCAGCAGACTTTCCGGATCGTCCGACATTTCCAACGCATGCACCAGCAGGACGCGATCCACCACCGCATCCGGCAGCGGCAACGAAAACTGATCGACCAGGGTCGCCAGCGTCGGCCGCGCCGTAGGCCATTTCAAAACGCCCTGCCCCGCCGGCATGAAAGCGATACAGCGCTCGCTATCCTCGCGGAACAGACCGAGGTAAGGCGTCGGGTAGCCAAGGCCAACCACGCATTGACCTTCCATGCTCGGCCAATGTGCATGAATGCCGCGATTGATCAGCCGCCGCGCCACGATACCGAGGCGCTGCGAATAGAAATCGCGGAGGTCGATGACATCGATCGTCATGGTGCAAATCTACCATGCCGTGGGCAGGCCAGGCACCCCTGCCCGCCCCGATTTGCGCAATCGTGAACCAGCGTTAACGGCATGTTTTACCGTGTACATCGCTGTGCTATAGCGTTTTCGAGCGAAGTGGGTGCCGGCTCGCGTTAAGAAAACGCGTCAAAACAAAAGCTGGAGCCATGCGTTAATCTGATTAAAGCCGGGATAGTTCCAGCGTCAACCTCTCGGGCTCACGGAGACGACATGACCGCCGAAATTCGCCTATTCACCTGCCTCACCGATAATTTCGGCGCCCTGATTCACGACCCCGCGACCAAGGCGACTGCCGCGATCGATGCGCCCGAGGCCGCGCCGATCATCGAGGCGCTGGAGCGTGAAGGCTGGACGCTGACCGATATTCTAGTCACCCATCACCACGGCGATCATGTCGGCGGTATCGCGGAACTGAAGCAGAAATACAATTGCCGTGTGGTCGCACCACACGACAAGGGCGCTGGGATCGCCAACGTCGATCAGCGGGTCGGTCAGGGCGATATCGTCAAGGTCGGAACGCTGCTGGGACGCGTGCTCGAAACGCCGGGCCACACGCTGGACCATATCAGCTACGTGTTCGACGATGAAAAGGCGGTGTTTGCCGCCGACACCCTGTTCTCGATCGGCTGCGGCCGGGTGTTCGAGGGCACCTATCCGGTGATGTGGGACTCGCTGCTGAAACTGCGTGCACTGCCGGACGATTTCCGACTCTATTGTGGTCATGAATACACCGCCTCGAACGTGAAATTCGCGCTGACCGTCGAGCCCAACAATGCGGCCCTCAAGGCCCGCGCCGATGAGGTCATGCGGCTGCGCGCCGAGGGCAAGCCGACGGTGCCGACCTTGATGGGCGAAGAAAAGAAGACCAACGTGTTCCTGCGCGCCGACGATCCTGCGGCTGCGGCCGGAGTGCATATGAAGGGCGCCAGCGGGGTGGACGTTTTTTCCGAGCTGCGCGAACGCAAGAACAAGTCCTGAGCGCACGGTTCCGAAAGGTGGCTGCCGGTTGACGGACTCGCCACTAGCCTAAAACAGCGTGCGCTGACGCATCGCAGCCGACAGCGTCCCCTCATCGAGATAGTCGAGTTCGCCACCCACCGGAACGCCGTGGGCGAGTCGCGTCACCTTCACGTTGGCGTCGCCAAGCAGGTCGGTGATGAAATGCGCCGTGGTCTGACCGTCGACGGTCGCGTTCAGCGCCAGAATGATTTCCGTGACACGCGGATCGTGCGCCCGCGACACCAGCGCATCGATAGTCAAGTCCTGCGGGCCAACGCCGTCGAGCGGCGACAGCGTTGCGCCGAGCACATGATAGAATCCATTGGTGGCGCTGGCGCGCTCCAGCGCCCAGAGGTCGGCGACGTCCGCAACCACGACAATGATGGACGGATCGCGCCGCGTGTCCATGCATACCGTGCAGGGATTCTGCGTGTCGATATTGCCGCAGGTCTTGCAAACCTGGATCCTGTCGATCGCAACCTGAAGTGCCCCCGCCAGCGGCGTCATCAACGCCTCGCGCTTCTTGATCAGATGCAACGCCGCCCGCCGCGCCGAGCGGGGACCAAGCCCCGGCAGCCGAGCAAGCAACTGGATCAGGCGTTCGATCTCGGGACCGGCAACGGAGGCCATCGGTCGTTACATCCTGCGCATGTCGTCGATGGCCCTTTGCCTGGCGAAGGCCTTGCCGTATCTGACGAGGAATTAGCCCAGACCCAGCCCCGGCGGCAGGCCAAGTCCCCCGGTCAACGCCTGCATCTTCTCCTGCATCGCGACCTCCGCCTTGCGGCGCGCGTCGTTGTGCGCAGAGACAAGCAAATCCTCGAGGATTTCGCGCTCGTCTGGCTTGATCAGCGACGGATCGATGGTGACGCCCTTCACTTCCATCTTTGCCGTCATCCGCACGCTGACCAGGCCACCTCCCGAAACGCCCTCGACCTCGACGTGGTCGAGCTCATCCTGCATCGCCTTCATCTTGGACTGCAGCTGGGCCGCCTGCTTCATCATCCCGAGAAAATCAGCCATCGACCGCTCCTTTTTTCATTCGTCCTCGCCGTCGAAGCCATCGGCCAGCTCGTCAGGAATGGCGTCGGAGTCCGGCAGCGACGGGGCAAGCTTTCGCACCTCGACCACCTTGGCGCCGGGAAACCGTGCCAGCACGTCCTTCACGCGCGGATCGGCTTCGGCGGCGCGCTCCCGTTCGTTCTGTTGCAGCAGCGCCTGCGAGCGCAATGTGGGCTGGCCCGTTTCGTTGGAAACGATCACGGTCCAGCGCCGACCTGTCCACTGCTCCAGCTTGCGCGAAAGGTCATTCGCCAGGGTGCGCGCCGCGCTGCGCTCAAGCGCGACCTCAAGTCGGCCATCCTCCATGCGAACAAGGCGCATGTCGGCCTCGAGCGCGGCCTTGATGATCAGATCGCGCTTTTCACCAGCGAGCGCGACAAGCGCAGTGAAGTTTTCAAGCCGGACCGCCGGTATCGCGACCGGCGAATCGGCCATCGGCGCGATCATTTGCGGGCGGGACGCCGGCTCAGCACTGGTGCGTGGCGCCGATATGGTGCGCGCGGTAGGCGGTTGGGCAGATGACGGCGATCCGGGGGACGACCTGTGCGGCGCGGCATTGTTCGGGACGACCTCCGATCCGCCGCCGTTGTGATCCAGCATCCGGATCGCTTCATCGGGCGTCGGAAGGTCCGCAACATAGGCGATACGCACCAGCACCATCTCGGCCGCGGCCGCCGGCCGCGTCGCACCCTGGACCTCGGTGATCCCCTTGAGCAGCATCTGCCACATCCGCGATAGCACACGCATCGATAGTTTCGCTGCAAAATCACGCGCGCGCACGCGCTCGGTTTCGCCGAATGCGACGTTGTCGGCGGTTGCCGGAACGATCTTGACGCGGGTCACGAAGTTGACGAACTCGGCCAGATCGCTGAGCACCACGACGGGATCGGCGCCGGTATCGTACTGATCGCGAAATTCCTTGAACGCGCTGGCGATGTCGCCGCGCGCCAGCGATTCGAAAAGATCGATGACGCGCGTGCGATCCGCAAGGCCGAGCATCTGCCGCACCGCGTCGGCGCGAACCACGCCGGCAGCGTGGGCGATGGCCTGGTCGAACAGCGACAGCGAATCGCGCACCGAGCCTTCGGCCGCCCGCGCCACGATGCCGAGCGCTTCCGGCTCGACCTCGACGTTCTCTTTCGCCGAGATCTTGGCGAGATGAGTCATCAGGACATCCGCACCGACCCGCCGAAGATCGAAGCGCTGGCAGCGCGACAGCACCGTGACCGGAACTTTCCGGATTTCGGTGGTCGCGAACACGAACTTGGCGTGCTCCGGTGGCTCCTCCAGCGTCTTCAGGAACGCATTAAAGGCCGCCGTCGAGAGCATGTGGACTTCGTCGATGATGTAGACCTTGTAGCGCGCGCTTGAAGGCGCATAGCGCACGCTGTCGTTGATCTGCCTGACATCGTCGACGCCGGTATGGGAGGCGGCGTCCATTTCCAGCACGTCGATATGCCGGCTTTCCATGATGGCCTGACAGTGAACGCCGAGCTGCGGCATCCGGATGGTCGGTCCCTTCACCGAGCCATCGGGCAACTCGTAGTTCAGCGCGCGGGCGAGAATACGCGCAGTGGTGGTTTTCCCGACACCGCGGACGCCGGTCAGGATCCAGGCCTGCGGGATCCGTCCGGTCTCAAAGGCATTGGATACGGTGCGCACCAGCGCCTCCTGTCCAATGAGATCGTCAAAGCTGGTGGGACGATATTTCCGCGCCAGCACGCGATAGGCGGCGCC
Source organism: Nitrobacter sp. (assembly GCA_039923555.1). Classification (GTDB taxonomy): domain Bacteria; phylum Pseudomonadota; class Alphaproteobacteria; order Rhizobiales; family Xanthobacteraceae; genus Nitrobacter. The sequence goes on along the minus strand of JBDTCP010000073.1, from coordinate 2,306 downwards.
AACTTCGGAGGACGCCGCCGCGCCGAGGTCGAAGCCGGTCTGGTTGTTGGCGGCGGTGTCGGTCGACGGTGAGGGATTGCCAGCGTCGGTCATTGGGCGATCCGCAATTCTTGTCTCTCGAAGCCGGCTTGCGGAATAACTGGGGCGATCTTTCGGGCCAGGCCGAATCCGGCGCTGGCATGGCTCGCCCAAAAAAAAGGTAGGAGACTGACGAGCGACCCGATCCGGACCTCGTTAGGGCTGCTTCCTTCCGGACCTGACCCGGTTGGCGAGTGGCTCGTCCACCGCCAATCTCCCGGTTCCTATTTGGGGCCAAAAGGACCGGAAAGCAAGCGGCCAGCGGAGCTTCGGGCAACGGTTCCGACCATTGACCTGGGCAGGTTGCCGAGGGAGTTTGGAAGGGTACTTCTTCATAAATGATATGCCCGCAAACGATGTCCGCAGTCTGGTCGCTTCATCCGCAGCTCGAAAAGGACACGGTCGCCATCGGTGATCTGCGGCTCAGCCGGCTCCTGCTCAGCAAGGACGCCAACTATCCCTGGCTTATCCTGGTCCCGCGACAGGCCGACGCGGTCGAGATCATCGACCTCGATTACGCCGACCGCGCGCGACTGATGATGGAGATCGGCCAGGTCTCGGAAGCGCTCAAGGACATCACCGGTTGCGACAAGCTCAACGTGGCCGCGCTCGGTAATCAGGTGCCGCAGCTCCATGTCCACATCATCGCGCGCCGCAAAACCGACGCCGCGTGGCCTCGCCCGGTCTGGGGCGCTGTGCCCGCGCTCGAACACGATGCGGCAGAGGTTCAGGCATTCATCGGTGCAATCAGGCGCAAGATGTGAGCGCAGGAACCGGAGCGAGACTTGCCGATTAACCGCTTGTCCCGACCTTCCGCTTCGGCAAGGATTCCCCGCATGATGAAAAAGCTCCGCATCCTGTGTATCGGCATGCCGGTGCGCGACCTGACCTTTCGCGTGCAGGGCCTGCCGGCGCGCGGGTTCAAGGTGGGCGCCGAGCATTTCGAGGAAATCCCCGGCGGCAATGCACTCAACGCGGCCATCGCCATTTCCAGGCTCGGCGGCCGTGCGGCGATCTGCGGTCCCATGGGCGATGCTGACGAAACATCCAGCCGCTACATCTTCGAGAAAATGGCGGAACTCGGCATCGAGATGCAGGACATCGTCCACATGCCGGGTCTTGTCACGCCGATCTCCGCGATCATGATCGACCCAAGCGGCGAGCGCACCATCATCACCTTCCGCGATCCCGAATTGTGGAAGGTGCAACTGCCCGACAACGACAAGCTGCTTGAAGATTGCGACGCAATCCTGACCGAAAATCGTTGCGCCGCGTTCTGCACGGGTCTCTGTGCCGAAGCGCGCCGACGCGGCATCCCCGTCGTGGTCGATGTCGATTCCGCCATGTCGATGCGGGAGGGCTTGCTGACCGCATCGTCACATCTGATTTTCTCGAGCGAAGCCCTCCAGGCCACGGCCGATGTCGCCGACGATGCAGCGGCGCTGCAGAAGCTTGCCAAGGTTACCTCGTCATTCCTTGCCGGGACGCGCGGACCTCAGGGCACGGTGTGGCTCGATCCGAACGGCGCGCTGCGCCAGACTGCGGCCTTTCCGGTCCACACCGTGGACACGCTGGGCGCCGGGGACGTCTTCCATGGCGCATTTGTTCTCGCCATCACCGAAAAGCAGGGCATTCAGGAGGCGCTGAGGTTTGCCTCCGCCGCGGCCGCTCTCAAATGCACACGTTTCGGCGGAGCCTTTGCCTGCCCGCAACGCTCTGAAGTGGAAGCACTTTTGCAGGAGGCGGCCCCAAGCCCGGCGTAGTCTCCCGCTATTCAGCCTTGCATTGGAATATTTTTCTATATATGACGTTGAAAATCTAAATATTGGAACAAAATTCTAAATCATGAGCGATCTCGCCCTTCAGCCCAGCGAAACCGTCCGTCGCCTCGACGCCATCGACCGCAAGATCCTGACCGTGCTTCAGGATGACGCGTCCCTGTCGGTGGCCGAGATCGGCGACCGGGTCGGGTTGTCCTCAACGCCCTGCTGGAAACGCATCCAGCGGTTGGAAGCGGACGGCATCATCCTGCGCCGGGTGGCGCTGGTCGATCAGAACAAGATCGGGCTCGGCATTTCGGTGTTCGTGTCGGTGGAAAGCGGCGACCATTCCGACGCATGGCTGAAGACGTTTGCCGATGCGGTCAGCGCGATGCCCGAGGTGATGGAATTCTACCGCATGGCGGGCGACGTCGATTACATGCTGCGCGTCGTGGTCGCCGACATGCA
>JBDTCP010000072.1:0-7150 GCA_039923555.1 Nitrobacter sp. | reverse complement strand
CGGAACAAGTTCCCGAATTATATCAGACCAAGCCGGCCGAGAACCACGCCGGTCAAGCGCTCGCAGCGTTTGCCGGCGAAGGGAAAGGCCTCCATCACGACCGGGCCGATCCTCTTTTCCACGTTCTCGCGCAACATCGTGCGGGCGCGATGCAGCCTCGTCTTCACGGTTTCCGGCTTGATGTCGAGAATCTCAGCGGTTTCCTCCACATTCATTCCCTCGATCACGCGGGTGATGAAGACGATGCGGAACGCCTCGGGCAGTTCGTCCACTGCCTGCTCAACGACATGCTGTATTTCGCGCTGGGCCATGGTTTTTTCCGGATCATCGGAGGTGGCGGACACGGGAAACTGGACGATCTGGGCGTTCGGTGTTCCGGACTCCAGCGTGGTCCAGTCGACGGTCGGGCGCTGCCGCCGCAGCCGGCCGAGCGCCTCGTTCATGGCGATACGCGCCAGCCAGGTTGCGAGACGAGAATCGCCACGAAACCTCTCGAGATGCGTGAAGGCGCGAACGTAGGTCTCCTGGACGACGTCCTCGGCCTCGCTGTCGTTGCGCAGGATGCCGCGGGCGATCCGGTAGAGCCTGCGATTGTTCGCCTGCATGATGGCGCGGATGGCGCCTTCGTCACGCGCACACGCACGGCGAACCAGTTCCGAATCGTCGTTGCCGGAGCTGGCGACCAGCCGCGGCTGAACCTGTTGCATGCACTTCACTCCTGATCTCAGGGTACTCCACTATCAAACAGTTGGATGCAGCAAAGCCGATCAGGTTCCCATGACAAGGCAACCGATTGGTTAATCCGCCGTCGAAGTGCAGCGCGTCAGCAACACTGCATTTGAATCTAATTTTCGGGATTACACGCATCTGGACAAAAAGCCGATCTCGCCCGAGGTTACATATCTTGGCATCGCGCACGATCAACAGATTCGGATCGGCCGGTTTTTGGACTGGGGCAGGATATGAGGGTCGTGACGGGATTGCTCGCAGCGGTTCTTCTGCTGGGACATGTGGCTGCGAGTCACGCGGTGGTCCGGATCGCCGAAGATCGAGGCGGCCGGATCGGAACCTACGTCGATAAATATCAGGACCTTCGTAGTTCTGGTCAGTCCGTCATCATCGATGGTCTGTGCGCATCGGCCTGCACCATCGTCCTCGGCGCGGTTCCGCATGACAAGATTTGCGTGACGTCCCATGCCGCCCTCGGATTTCATGCGGCCTGGGATATGGGATCCGATGGCCGGGCGGTGACCAATCCCGAAGCGACCCATATGCTGTATTTGATGTATCCCTCCGCGGTCCGGCACTGGATCAACCGGCGCGGCGGTTTGACGCGGCACATGATCTTCCTGCGCGGCCGCCAGCTCGCGGATATGTACCGTCCATGCTACCTCGACGCACAGGCGTCGTCGGCGCACTGATGCCGCCAAACCCGCCGATTTCAGCATGACGTGATCGGAGGGATAGCGGTTGCGCTTGCCCACGGGCACGACTGGCCCTATCTGGGACCTTATCGAGGTCGGCAGCACGGCATTGCGCCGCAGACGACCGGCGGAGGTACGTTATTCACGGAAATCGCGGGAGATCATGCAGCATCCGGTGCAACCGGCGACCTCGCAACGCGGGATTGCCTCCACGATCGTAGCCGGTAGCGCCGCCGCCGGTGCAGTGCTGCTGCTCGGCGCGCTGGCGCTATGGGTGCACTACGGAACCGCCGTGTTCTTCGAGAGACTTGCTTCCGGCATCGCCGCCTGCTTCTAGCGCGTATTCAGCAAAAGTGGATACCGGTTTTGCGATCAGAGTACGCGCAAGTTATTAATTGGGAGCATTTTCTTACGGCTAACCGAATTCCACTTAGCCGGAAAATGCTCTAGGGGATATCTGATGGCAAATCGAGCTACCCGCCCGCTGGTTGTGTTTGGGGCCTTTCTCGGCAGCCTGGTCGTCGGCCTCACGGTGGTGCTGTGGCTGCTCGGCGGCGGTCTGCTCGGCGGCCTGGTCGACAAGTCCAAGCCGGCGTCGATCGGCGGTCCGTTCCAACTGACCGATCAGACCGGCCAGACCGTCACCGAAAAGAACCTGGTGGGCCGTCCGACGCTCATCTTCTTTGGCTACACCCATTGTCCCGACGTCTGCCCGACCTCGCTGTTCGAGATGTCGGAGGTGCTGCGGGCGATGGGCAAGGATGCGGACCGCGTCAACGCCTATTTCGTTTCGGTCGATCCGGAGCGCGACACCCAGGCCGTGATGAAGGAGTATCTTTCCAGCTTCGATCCGCACCTGAAAGGCCTGACCGGCGATACGGTCGCTGTCGCCAAGATCGTGTCCGAATATCGGGTCTATGCCAAAAAATCTCCGCTGAAAGATGGTGACTACACGATGGATCACACCGCGCTGATCTATCTGTTGGATCGCGACGGCCATTTCGTTTCGCCGTTCAATCTCAAGCGCACGCCGGAAGCCGCCGCCGCCGATCTCAAGGGCTACCTGTAGCGCTGCCGTTGTCCCGTCTCCATGGCGCGGGTCGCGGGCATCTGCAAATCAGCATTTGATCGGGTTTGCTGAGAAAGACCGTGCTCGGTCTTCTCCCAACGGTACGGTTCGGTTAGCAGTTGATACAACGCGCGCCACGCCGCGATCGAAAGACAGGCCCAATAGACCGGCGTCAGCGCCAGAATCCAGCCCTCCCGCAACTGCCCACGCCGCGTAAGGCCCATCAGACCGACCACGATCGTCGAGACGAAACCGGCGATAATCGTTGTCAGATGCAGCGGCGCGAGCGGGCCCGAGCCGATCCATCCCATCCCGACGCCGTAACGCGCCAGCAAGTCGAGCGCCAGGTTGACGGCCAGAATCGGAAAGGTCAGCGCCGTCAGAACATTGCCGCCGACGAGGATGTTGAGCGTCAGGAACCCCTTGGCGCCGGCATCCCGCCAGAGCCGCCCGGGCCGACGCATGTGCACACTCCAGGTCTGCATCCATCCCTTCATCCAGCGCGAACGCTGGCGCAACCATCCGCCGAAGCGTGCCGGCGCCTCCTCGAATGTTGTCGACGCGAAGGTGGTCGACCGGTAGCCGAAACGCGCCAGCCGAAAGCCGAGGTCCGCATCTTCGGTGACGTTGTAGGCATCCCAGCCGCCCACTTCGCGAAGAACCGCGGTGCGGAAGTGGTTCGACGATCCGCCGAGTGGCAGCGGCGCACCGAATGACGCCAGTCCTGGAAGGAAGACATCGAACTGTCCGGCATATTCGGCGGCGAACATGCGCGAGAGCCAGCTGTCCGACAGATTTTCGATGCAGAGGCTGGCCTGGGCGCAGGCCACATCGGCGCTTTGGATGCGAAAGGCGTCGAGTGCGGCGCGGAGTTGGCCCGGATCGGGACGGTCTTCGGCGTCGAACACAGCGGTAAAGCTGCCGCGCGCGAACGGCAGCGCGCAATTCAGCGCCTTTGGTTTGGTGCGCGGCCCTTCCGTCGGGGCGAGCAGGACCTGGACATGCGGCATCGGGCCAAGCCTCGCAAGGGCGGCGCGGGTTTCGAGATCGTCAAGCTCGATCACGATGATGATGTCGAGTTTTTCGCGCGGGTAGTCCAAGGCATCGAGCGCCTGCATCAGCGATGCGACCGACGCCGCCTCGTGATACAGCGCCGCGATCACGGTATAGAGCGGCAGATGGTCGTCGTGGACGCGCGGCAGCCGTGCCACCGGACGCAGCGGCGTCAGGCTCGCCGCGAGCCGCAAGCCGATGAATGCGAGAAACCAAACCGCCAGCACGCGGCTCCAGATCTCCGGGGCAGACGTTGGCATCAGCATCATCATGATGGTCAGGACGCCGGTCTGCGCGAGGCGCCGCATCGCCCGCAGTCCGCCACGGGCCTTGCCGGCGACAGGTCCGGCGGACAGGGCCGGGAATTTTCGGCTGAGCGCATTGGCAGCGCACTGCCCCAGCACATCACCGGTCTGCCCCAGCAAAAACTGATTGAGGTCTCGCGTCGTCGTCAGACCCACCCGATCGCAGATTGATGGATACGCGGCAGCCAAGCGGCAGAGGCGGCGCGCGGTGAACCCGCGCGGTGCGACGATACAAGTCAACCGTCCCTGCCGGCGCAGCGGAAGCAGTCCGTGTTCCGCGGCGCGAGGCAGGTGACGATCGGGCAAGGGGCAATCGGCGCGGGATATCTCTGCGAATGTCTCGATCGGAAGACCAGTGTGTAAGGAAAGTGTTTGCAGGTAAGCGTCTTCATCGATGACGCCCGATCGGATCAGCGCCTGATCGGCGCCGACACCCACATCCCGGCCCCGCGCCGCGACCGCGTTCAGCAGAACCGGCGCGAGAACCTGCCGCAGGCAATCCAGTTCGCTCGCCGGGCCCGGCTCCGGGTGATACAGCCCATTGTCGTTGCTCGATTGCAGGATATGAAAAACGTCGGCGGGAAAGGCCGGCGACTGCTGGACGGGCGACCCCGCAGGCGCATCGCGAAGCTGCGCGGCGGTCCACCTGCCATCCCCAACATGGTCCCGCAACGCCAACTGACGCCCCTACGCAACAAACGGTACTCGCGTCTCGCTCCGGATGGTCTATAAGACCTCCGTCCGAAAAGCCCCGGTCAATGCAACCACAGATTGTCACTTCCATCAACGAAAGATTGATCCGCTGCCGCCGTGCAACCACGCTGGGTTGCCTGCTGGTCGTCGGTGGGATGCTGGTTTTGGCGGGAGCGATTGATGGCGCTCGCGCCCAAGCGGTGGCACAGACTCTGCCGAAAGCCGTCACCGTCGCGCCGCAGGCGGTGCCGGGCTTCTGGGATCCGCGCCGCCGTCCGGATCGCCCCGATCTGTCCCGCCTCACCGTAATCCGCTTTCTGACCGAGACCGACTATCCGCCGTTCAACTTCACCGGCCCCGACGGCAATCCAGCCGGCTTCAATGTCGATCTGGCGCGCGCTTTGTGCGAGGAGATCAAGGTCACCTGCACGATTCAGATGCGGCGCTTCGAAACCATGCTGGACGCCGTTGCGAGCAATCGCGGCGATGCCATCATTGCTTCGCTCGCGGTAACGCCGGAGTTGCGCAAGCGGCTGGATTTCACCGACCCATACTACCGGGCGCCGGCGCGATTCGTGTCGCGGCGCGACGCCGTAATGCCCGACGTGCGTCCGGAATACCTCGAGGGCAAGAAGGTCGGCGTGATCGCGGGGTCGGCGCACGAAGCCTATCTCAAGGCGTTTTTCACCGACGCCGAACTGCATCCTTATCCAAACGATGAGACGCTGCGGCAGGCGCTGCGGCGGGGCGAGGTCGACTTCATCTTTGGCGATGCCATCTCGCTGGCGTTCTGGATCAACGGCACCGATTCGGAGAACTGCTGCGCGTTCAGCGGCGGTCCCTTTGTCGAGAGCCGCTATTTCGGCGAAGGCGTCGGCATCGCCGTGAAAAAGGGCAATGACGTGCTGCGCCAGGCGCTGGACTGGGCGCTATTCCGGATCTGGGAAAAAGGCCGGTATACCGACCTGTGGCTACGATATTTTTCCGTCAGCCCGTTTTAGAAATTGGTGTGGCAGCGCGGATGATACCGCGCGCGCCGTGGAGAGTTGAGATGTCAGACGTCATGTCCGCGAGCGATTTGCGCGGGCTCGCCGAGCAGTCCAATGCATGGCCTTTCGAGCAGGCGAAGCAGATCGTCGCGCGCCTGAAGAATGCGCCGAAGGACGAAGTGCTGTTCGAGACCGGCTACGGCCCCTCCGGCCTGCCGCATATCGGCACCTTTGGCGAGGTCGCGCGCACCACCATGGTGCGCCATGCCTTCCGCGTGCTGACCGAGGACAGGATCAAGACGCGGCTGCTGGCATTTTCCGACGACATGGACGGCTTGCGCAAGGTGCCCGACAATGTGCCCAACAAGGATCTGCTGGCGCAGGATCTCGGCAAGCCGCTGACGCGGGTGCGCGATCCCTTCGGCACCCACCCGAGCTTCGGCGAGCACAACAACGCGCGGCTGCGCGCCTTCCTCGACACCTTCGGCTTCGACTACGAATTCGCCAGCTCCACGGACTACTATACGTCCGGCCGCTTCGACGCCGCGCTGCTCAAGGTGCTGGAGAACATCGACAAGGTGATGGCGATCATGCTGCCTAGCTTGCGGGAGGAGCGCGCGGCGAGCTATTCGCCGTTCTTACCCGTTTGCCCGCGCACCGGCGTGGTGCTGCAGGTGCCGATCGTCGCCCACGATGCGAAGGCCGGCACGGTGTCCTACGACGATCCGGAGACAAACGAGCGTATCACGGTGCCGGTCACCGGCGGTCACTGCAAGCTGCAGTGGAAGCCGGACTGGGCGATGCGCTGGACCGCGCTCGGCGTCGACTACGAGATGGCGGGCAAGGACCTGATCGATTCGGTCAAGCTGTCGGGCAAGATCTGTTCGGCGCTCGGGGGCACGCCGCCCGAGGGCTTCAACTACGAACTGTTTCTCGACGACAAGGGCCAGAAGATTTCCAAGTCGAAGGGCAACGGCCTGACCATCGACGAATGGCTGCGCTATGCGTCGCCGGAATCGCTGTCGCTGTTCATGTATCGCGAACCGAAGTCGGCCAAGCGGCTGTCTTTCGACGTGATCCCCCGCAACGTCGACGACTACCAGCAATTCCTCGACGGCTATGCACGTCAGGACGCGAAGCAGCAGCTCGCCAATCCGGTCTGGCACGTTCACGCCGGCTGGCCGCCTGCGGCCGATATGCCGGTCACGTTCCAGTTGCTGCTGACGCTGGTGTCGTCATCGAACGCGGAGAATGCCGAAACCCTGTGGGGCTTCATCGGCCGCTACCGGCCGGGCGTTACGCCGCAGACCCATCCGAAGCTCGATGCGCTGGTCGGTTATGCCATCAACTATTACCGTGACTTCGTGGCGCCGACGAAGACGTTCCGCGAGCCGGCTTCGAGCGAGCGCGCCGCGCTGCAGGACCTGCGGGACACGCTGTCGCAACTGCCCGCAGACTCCTCGGCCGAAGATATTCAGAACGCGGTCTACGAGATCGGCCGCCGCGAACCTTTCCTCAACCACAAGAAGCTGGCCAAGGACGGCCGGCCCGGCGTCTCGCTCGACTGGTTCAACATGCTCTATCAGGTGCTGTTGGGTCAGGAGAAGGGACCGCGCT
>JBDTCP010000071.1:0-9621 GCA_039923555.1 Nitrobacter sp. | reverse complement strand
GTCGCCACCGGCATCGACCAGAGCACGATTGCGCGCAACGCGGCCGCGCCGGCCGCGAAGGCAGGGCCCACTGTTGCCACGCCGAGCATACCGGACACCCGTATGGCCGATCTGACCGCGAAGCTGCGCGAGGACAACAAGCGCCTCGCTGCCGGTCTCGCGCAGAAGACAACCGAACAGTCGCGGCCCGCCGCGCAGCAGGCCGCCACGTCTGGCGCCAATGTCGAGCGTGCGGCGCTCGAGGCGATTGCCGCGGCCGTCGCCGAACCGATGCAGCCGGTCGCTCCGGTTTCGATGCAGCCGGCATCTTACGGCGATGTCACCGTTCGCCCGATCGCGCAGAAGCCGACGCTGTTCCCGGATCATGATCCCGCGCCGCGCGAGATGCATGAGCCGGCGCCGCCAGAGAACTTCATCCCGCAGCCGGCCGAACGCGCTCCAGTCCGCGCTCCGCGGATGCCGAGGATCGACGAACTGCCGATGCCTGCGCAAAACGAAATCCGTCACGCGCGAGGCGAGGCTGACGAGGAGCATCCGCAGAAGAGCCGGCTGTCGCTGCTGCAGCGTCTCGCCAATGTCGGCCTTGGCCGTCGCGACCCGGAAACCGAGCCGCCGATCGCGGCCCGCGCCTCCGGGCCGGCCATGGCTCCGATGCCGCCGCTACCGGAGCGCCGGCCGCAGCGCAGCGTCGCCGATCAGATGGCCGGGAATGGGAATCATGAGCCGGTATCGGAGTATGCTCGCCGCCCAGCTCCGCAGGGACTCGATTCGCACGGCCGTCCGGCACCCGTTACCCCGGCGCCACAGGGGGACGATCATTTAGATATCCCCGCTTTTCTGCGCCGACAGGCTCACTGACGCCTGTAACAATCGAGACAAAGGTGGGCTCCGAACAATCTGACCGGGGCCCATTTCTTTCGCTAATGTGATACCTTCTTTCTATAGGTAAAACCCTTGTTATTAATCGAAAATTATAGATTTAATAATTCGATAATTGGTCACGCTCGGCGCAGCAAATTTGGTTAACAGGCGGCGTGATTGCGGCGGAGATGGGGTAACAATTGGTAAAGAAGCGTGAGTTGGCGAGGTTTGGAGCAGCCGGTATATTTTGCGTGTGACTTGGGGAATCACGAATCGAGTCGTCGCCTCTCCGGCGTGATCCGACATTCGGGATGTGTCACTTGGGCAAGTGTTTATGAAATCCAGCCGCCAGACGACGCTGCGTTCGCAAGCCACCGTGACGGGTGTCGGCGTTCATTCTGGATTACCCGTCAGTCTGACCCTCGGGCCTGCGTCGATCGACGCAGGTTTTATTTTTGCCCGCCCCGGCGCCGATGGCTCTGATCGCCGGGTACGCGCCATTGCAAAATCCGTGACATCGACTGAATTCGCCACGGTACTGGGCGACCAGCAGGGCCCGCTCGTCTCGACCGCCGAACATGTTCTCGCCGCGCTGCGCGGCATGGGCGTCGATAACGCCACCATCGAAGTTGACGGGCCCGAAGTTCCGATCATGGACGGCAGTTCCGCTGCGTTCGTTGCTGCGGTCGATCAGGCCGGCATTGTCGAGCAATCAGCTACGCGCCGCTTCATTCAGGTGTTGAAGCCGGTGCAGGTGAAGATGGGCAACGCCTTCGGCGAGATTCGCCCGCATGCACGCGGTTTCCGCGCCGAGGTCGAGATCGATTTCGCCAATCCGGTGATCGGCCGCCAGAATTTTGCACTCGACCTCAATCCCGAAAGCTTCCGCCGCGATATCAGCCGTGCCCGCACCTTCGGCTGCTTGAACGATGTCGCGAAGCTCCGGAGCGCGGGCTTTGCGCTCGGCGCATCCTTTGAAAACTCCATGGTGTTCGACGACGAATGCCTGCTGAATGCCGGAGGCCTGCGCTACGCCGACGAGTGCGCGCGCCACAAGGTTCTCGATGTGATCGGCGATCTTGCGCTTGCAGGGTTGCCGCTGATCGGCAGCTATCGCTCGGTACGCGGCGGGCACAAGGTCAACCACGCCGTGCTTACGGCCCTGATGGCCGATCGGACCGCATGGCGCGTGATCGAGGGTCAGTCGATCCGGCGTCCGCGCAGTCAGCCTGATGCGGTCGGCGGAATGGTGGGTGGCATGGTTGCGGCCTACGGCCCCAACGTCTCCTGATCTGTAGGACGCCGCCCGATCCTCAAAATCCATACACCTGACGCGCTTGCACTTCCGGTTGCGAACTCGGCGTCATTGTGGGATTGGCCGCGCGGGACCATTCCCGGTCATGTCAGCAGCATTGCGGCGAGCCCAGGCGTTTCGCCTTAATCCCGGCGAAATACTTGCGTATCCGGTTGGTTAACGGATTTTTTTCGGCTAAACGAATTCGCGGTCGCAGGGCAGCGCACCACAGGTTTGGTTGGTTGTGCCCTTGATTGTTCATGGGGCAGATATCGGGCACCGCATCACGGACGTCAGGTTTTCATCTTATGTTGGCTAAGCGTATGGCGCTCGGACTGAATGCGTTCATGGATCGCGCCGCTCTCGGCCGGAATCTGCGGCTTGTCGCCAGTCTTGCAGTTCTGGCGACGACCCTGAGCGCCTGCGGGACGGGCGCGCTGTGGGACAAGTTCCTGGCAAAGGACGAAAAGACCTTCTCCGATGAACCGGCGGACAAGCTCTACAACGAGGGCTTGTTCCTGATGAACAACCAGCACGACCTCAAGGCGGCCACGAAGAAGTTCGACGAGGTCGATCGCGAGCACCCGTATTCGGAATGGGCCCGGAAGTCACTCTTGATGTCGGCCTACGCTTCTTATCAGGCCGGCGACTACGATACGTGCATCGGCTCCGCCTCGCGCTATGTCACACTGCATCCCGGCACTTCTGACGCCGCCTATGCACAATACTTGATCGCCGCCTCGAATTACGACCAGATTCCGGATATCTCGCGCGACCAAGCCCGCACCGAGAAGGCGATGGCCTCGCTCGAGGAGGTGATCCGTAAATATCCGACCTCCGAATATGCCGGCGAAGCCAAGAAGAAGCTGGAAGGCGCGCGCGACCAACTCGCCGGCAAGGAGATGGCGATCGGCCGCTACTACATGGAGCGGCGCGACTACACCGGTGCCATAAACCGCTTCAAGACCGTCGTGACCCGCTATCAGACCACGCGGCATGTCGAGGAGGCGCTGGCGCGGCTGACTGAGGCCTATATGGCGATCGGAATCGTCGGCGAGGCGCAGACCGCCGCTGCCGTGCTTGGCCACAACTTTCCGAACAGCCGCTGGTACAAGGACGCCTACAATCTCGTGAAGTCTGGCGGTGTCGAACCGACCGAGAATCAGGGCTCATGGATGAGCAAGGCCTTCAAGAAGATGGGGCTCGGCTAGTCTTCCTTCTAGCGCCCTTGCTGGTTTCCTGGTCCGAATTTCGCTAGACTCCGCGCCACGCTTCTCAGCGAACCCCTGAACGACACCCTTGGCAGGAACTGGCCTCCCATGCTTGCGCGCCTTTCGATCCGTGACATCGTCCTGATCGAGCGGCTCGATATCGAGTTTGCCTCCGGCCTTGCGGTGCTGACCGGCGAGACCGGCGCGGGAAAATCCATTCTGCTTGACGCCTTTGCGCTGGCTCTGGGCGGACGTGGCGACGCTGGGCTGGTCCGCCATGGCGCGGCGCAGGGCCAGGTCACCGCCACCTTCGATATTCCCAGAAATCATCCGGCATCCGCGATTCTCGCGGCGAACGACATCGACGACAGCAACGAGATGATCCTGCGCCGGGTACAGTTCGCTGACGGCCGCACCCGCGCCTTCATCAATGACCATGCAATCAGCGTGCAGACGCTGAAAGCGGTCGGCGCGGCGCTGGTGGAAATTCACGGCCAGCACGACGAGCGCGCGCTGGTCGATGCCTCGACCCACCGGCGGCTGCTCGATGCCTTCGCGGGGCTTGATGGCGATGTCGCTGCGCTCGAAATGCTGTGGGATGCGCGCCACGTCGCGCGCGCCGCGCTCGACGATCACCGCGCCGGCATGGAACGTGCCGCGCGCGAGGCCGACTATCTTCGTCACGCCTCCGACGAACTGAAGCAACTCGCGCCGCAGGACGGCGAGGAAACCTCGCTTGCCGAACGCCGCACCACGATGATGCAGGGCGAGAAGATCGCAGGCGATCTGCGCGAGGCCCAGGACGCCGTCAGCGGCAACCGTTCCCCGGTGACAGTGCTGGCGACGGCGGTGCGGCGGCTCGAGCGCCGCGCCGCGAGTTCTCCGCAACTGGTCGAGCCGGCGGTGAGGGCGATCGACGCTGCCATCAACGCGCTGGAGGAGGCCGACCAGCATCTCACCGCAGCCCTTAGGGCCGCCGATTTCGATCCGGCCGAGCTGGAGCGCATCGAGGAACGGCTGTTCGCGCTGCGCGCGGCGTCACGCAAATATACGACGCCGGTGGATGGCCTCGCCGCGCTGGCTGCGAAATACGCCGCCGATGTCGCGCTGATCGACGCCGGCGCGGATCGCCTGAAAGTGTTGGAGACGGACGCGGCCGAAGCCGACAAGCGTTACGCCGCGGCGGCCGCGAAATTGTCGGCGGCGCGGACGAAATTCGCCGAGAAGCTCAACAAGGCCGTCAATGCCGAGCTTGCGCCGCTGAAACTTGAGCGCGCGAAGTTCATGACCCATATCGACTCGGATCCGGAAACGCCGGGGCCGCAGGGTTTCGATCGCGTCGAGTTCTGGGTGCAGACCAATCCGGGCACGCGGCCGGGCCCGCTGATGAAGGTTGCCTCCGGCGGCGAGCTGTCGCGGTTTCTGCTGGCGCTGAAGGTGGTGCTCTCAGACAAGGGTTCGGCGCCGACGCTGGTGTTCGACGAAATCGACACCGGGGTCGGGGGGGCGGTAGCGGACGCCATCGGCGCGCGACTGGCGCGACTCGCCGGCAAGGTGCAGGTGATGGCGGTGACGCATGCGCCGCAGGTCGCGGTGCGCGCCGATCAGCATCTGTTGATTTCAAAGGACGCGCTGGATCGCGGCAAGCGTGTCGCCACCCGCGTCGCAACGCTTACCAGCGATCACCGCCGCGAGGAAATCGCCCGGATGTTGGCGGGGGCCGAGATCACCGCCGAAGCCCGCGCCGCGGCCGACCGGCTGCTGAAGGCGGCGGGGTAGCGGGGCGACAAACAGACTTTCCTCGTCATGCCCGGCCTTGTGCCGGGCATCCACGTCTTTAGAATCCGACGGTAAGACGTGGATGGCCGGGACTAGCCCGGCCATGACGGAAAGATGTCATGCCAAAAGTCACATCGCCCCAAACGCCTTCGCCCATCGCATCCCTCACCAGGGCGCAGGCCAGGGTCGAGCACAAACTCCTTACGCTCGAGATCGAGGCGCATAACGAGCGCTACTACCAGAAGGACGCGCCTGTTGTATCGGACGCGGCCTACGACGCGCTGCGCCGTCGGCTGGAAGACATCGAGGCGCGCTTTCCCGATCTGATCACAGCCAATTCGCCGACGCAGACGGTGGGCGCAGCGCCCGCGCGAGGCTTTGCGAAAGTGCAGAACACGGTGCCGATGCTGTCGCTCGGCAACGCGTTCAGCGACGAGGAGGTCGCCGAATTCGTCGAACGCATCCAGCGTTTCCTCAAACTCGGCGCAGACGACATCCCTGCCATCGTCGCCGAGCCCAAGATCGATGGCCTGTCGCTGTCATTGCGCTACGAGAATGGCGAACTGGTGCGCGCGGCGACCCGCGGCGACGGATTTACCGGCGAAGACGTCACCGCCAACGTTCGCACCATCAAGGACGTGCCGCACACATTGAAGGGCCGCAACATTCCTGCTGCCTGCGAACTGCGCGGCGAAGTTTATATGCTCAAGAAGGATTTTCTTGCGCTCAACGAGAAGCAGGCCGAGGCCGGCGATACCGTGTTCGCCAACCCGCGCAACTCTGCGGCGGGCTCGCTGCGTCAGAAGGATGTGTCGATCACCGCCTCGCGTCCGCTGAAATTCTTCGCCTATACCTGGGGTGAGATGACCGAGCGTCCGGCCGATACCCAGCACGGCATGCTCAAGTGGATGGAGAAGGTGGGCTTCACTGTCAATCCGCTCGTCACTCTCTGCAAGAGCGTCGACGATGTGCTGAAATTCTATCGCAAGATCGGCGAGCAGCGTGCCTCGCTCGCCTACGACATCGACGGCGTGGTCTACAAGGTCGATCGGCTCGACTGGCAGGACCGGCTCGGCTTCGTGTCGCGCGCGCCGCGTTGGGCGATCGCGCACAAGTTCGCAGCAGAGCAGGCGACCACGGTGCTGAATGGCATCGACATCCAGGTCGGTCGCACCGGCGCGTTAACGCCGGTGGCGCGGCTCGAGCCGGTCACTGTCGGCGGCGTGGTGGTGCAGAATGCGACGCTGCACAACGCCGACGAAATCGCGCGCAAGGACGTTCGCGAGGGCGATACGGTGGTAATCCAGCGCGCCGGCGACGTGATTCCGCAGGTTGTCAGTGTTGTCATCGACAAGCGCCCGAAGAATGCGAAGCCGTACAAATTTCCCGACAAATGTCCGGTGTGTGGAAGTCATGTTGTCAGCGAGGAAGGCGAGGTGGTCCGCCGTTGCACCGGCGCCCTGATTTGCCCGGCGCAGGCGGTGGAGCGTCTCAAGCATTTCGTCTCAAGGCTGGCGTTCGATATCGACGGGCTCGGCGACAAACAGATCCAGGAATTTTACGACGAAGGCCTCATCATGCATCCCGTCGACATCTTCACGCTGCAGAAGCGCGACGCGCGTGCAGCCAAGAAGCTCAGGGATCGCGAAGGCTATGGCGAGACCTCGGTGCATAATCTGTTCGCCGCCATCGATGCCCGCCGGAAAATCGAACTGAACCGGCTGATCTTCGCGCTCGGCATTCGTCACGTGGGCGAAGGCAATGCCAAACTGCTGGCGCGGCACTACGGCTCGTTCGATGCGTTTCGCGAAGCCATGGCGGAGGCCGCAGCAGGGCAGGCCGACGAGGGCAACTTATCGGAGGCCTATGCTGATCTCAACAATATCGGCGGCGTCGGCGATATCGTGGCGGATGCGGTGGTTGAGTTCTTTGCCGAAAAGCGCAACGTCAAAGCGTTGAATGATCTGCTTAGCGAGATCGAAGTGTTGCCCGCCGAAAAGGCGCGCAGCGATTCGGCTGTGGCCGGCAAGACCGTGGTGTTCACCGGCTCGCTAGAACGCATGACTCGCGATGAGGCCAAGGCGTCGGCGGAGCGCATGGGCGCGAAGGTCTCGGGCTCGGTGTCGAAGAAGACCGATCTCGTTGTCGCCGGTCCCGGCGCCGGCTCGAAGCTTAAGGAGGCCGAGAAGCACGGCGTCAGGGTGATCTCCGAGGACGAGTGGCTGAAGCTGGTCGAGAGCTAGGCGGCAGGCGACGCAAGCTAGGTATCGGCTCTTGGAGAGGTCACTCCAGGTTTTCGTCATTCCGGAAGCCGCGTTAGCGGCTATCCGGAATCCATAACCACCGTATTCGCTTTGTTCGAAACATCTGCACAGGGCGTATGGATTCCGGACTTGCGCAAGAGTGCGCAATCCGGAATGACCGAGGAGACGATTTCATTCTCCCTCAAGGGAGTTGGCCGAGCGCGTCGCGAGCCTCAGGCCGTCGGCTGGCCGATCGTCACCTTCAACGTGCCGACGCCGTCGCAGCCGCATTCGATCCTGTCGCCGGGTTGAAGCTGGGAGACCCCGGCGGGCGTGCCGGTCATGATGATGTCGCCGGCGGCGAGTTCGACCTGCTGCGACAATTGCCAGATGATTTCCGGCACGTTCCAGATCATCTGCGCGAGGTCGCCGCTCTGAGTCTCCTTGCCGTTGACTGTGAGCCAGATGCGGCCCTTCGATGGATGGCCGATCTTTGATGCTGGCTGCAGCGGACTACAGGGCGCGGAGTGGTCGAACGATTTTCCGATCTCCCAGGGACGCTCTTTCTTGCGCGAGGCGATCTGCAGGTCGCGGCGGGTGAGGTCGATGCCGACGGCATATCCGTAGACATGATCGAGTGCCTTGTCGGCGGGAATGTTGAGGCCTCCGCTCTTCAGGGCGACGACCAGTTCGACCTCGTGATGAAAATCCTTGGTCAGCGGCGGATAGGGGATGACCGCGCCGTCGGGTTCAATCATGTCGGCGTGTTTTGCGAAGAAGAACGGCGGCGCGCGATCGTCGTTGCCCATCTCGCGGATATGCTCGAGATAGTTGCGGCCGACGCACCAGATGCGGCGGACCGGGAAGGATTTGCCTTCGCCCGCGACCGCGATGGCGGCCTGGGGTGGCTGCGGAATCATAAAAGACGATGCGCTCATGCGGCTCTCCGCGGTTTGTATGCGGCTGGCAATGAGATGCCGAGGGATTACGGCGGCGTGAAGGATCCTATGCCGTCGCGGTGATGGGAGCCAGAGTCACCGGTGATGGATCACGATGCTGCAGGCGGAAAAACGAGGCGTAGCGTCCGCCGCGCCGCAGTAGATCGTCATGGCGGCCGCGCTCGACGATCTCGCCGCCTTCGACCACAAGGATTGCGTCGGCATGCATGATGGTGTGCAGGCGGTGCGCGATCACGATCGTGGTGCGGTTCTGACAGAGATGCTGGATCGCTTCCTGCACCTGCTTTTCGGACTCGGAATCAAGAGCGGCGGTGGCCTCGTCCAGCAGGATGATCGGCGCATCCTTGATTAGCGCGCGGGCCACGGCGATTCGCTGGCGCTGGCCGCCGGAGAGTTGCGCGCCGTGTTCGCCCACGGGTGTGTCATAGCCGAGCGGGAAGTTCATGATGAAGTCATGAGCGCAGGCGGCTTTCGCGGCGGCGATGATCTCGTCCTCGCCGGCGTAGGGTCGCCCGAACGCGATGTTGTCGCGGATGGAGGCGCGAAACAGGTAGACGTCCTGCCCGACATAGGCGGTCTGCTGCCGCAGCGATATCCGCGACACGCCAGAGATGACCTGTCCGTCGATCAGGATGTCGCCGTTGGTGATTTCATACAGGCGCAGCAGCAGCGCCAGCACGGTCGATTTGCCCCCGCCCGAAGGACCGACCAGCGCGGTCATCTTGCCGGGTTCGGCCACGAAGTTCATGCGGTTGAGGACGGGCTCGTCCGGACGATAGGCGAAGGTGACGTCGCGCAGTTCGACGCGGGCGTTCGTCAGTTTCAGCGCCGGCTTGTCGCTGTCATCGGGCTCGCTGGCGGGGCTGTCGACGATCTCCAAGAGCTTGCGGGCGCCGATCAGGCTGCTGTTGAGTTCGATATTAAGGCGAGCCAGCCGCTTGGCTGGTTCATAGGCCAGCAGAAAGGCAGTGATGAACGAGAAGAACTGGCCGGGCGTCGCGCCCATGGCGACGACGCGATAGCCGCCATACATCAGTCCACCGGCGATGGCGAAACCCCCCAGCGTTTCCATCAGCGGACTGGCGCGGTTCGAGACCCGCGCCATCTTGTTGTTGGTCTGCTCCACCGCAGCGATGCTGGCGTCGATGCGCTCGCGCATGGTCTGTTCGAGCGTGAAGGCCTTGACGGTGCGGATGCCTTGCAGGGACTCCTGCATGGTTTCCATGATGTCGGTGGTGCCGCTGAACTGGTTGTGGGCGAGGCCCTTGATGCGC
>JBDTCP010000070.1:0-8177 GCA_039923555.1 Nitrobacter sp. | reverse complement strand
GGGTAACGCCGGGATTGTTCTCCGCCAGCAGATTGTTGATCGTGAATCCGGACAATTCTTCCTGGCCCAGCAAGGGAAGCGGATTGCCCAACGCCAGCGGGTCGACGCCGACGGTCGTGAAATTGGCGCCGGATGCCTGCGCCCACCTCCATTGCCCGTACCGGCCGCTGGAAGGACCGATTGATCATCGGTGACTGGAAACAGCGTCGCGAATTCCGCGCTGGTGATGTCGCGACCGGGCGCCACCTCCACAGTGAGATCCTGCAGCGGCTTGCCGGTGCTGTCGAAGAACGGTTCGAGCGTGATCGTCGAATGATTATCAAACAGGATGATCAGTTTTTCGCCGACATGAACCAGCGTGATCTTTTCGCTCGCGATCGCCGAGAGATCCGCCTTGACACTTCCGTCGTAGCTCAGCGGCACAACAACAGACTGATCACCGTACGGCTTGGTTACCTTGACGATCCGCGGCTGCTGCTTGGTTCCGCCGGTTCCCGAGGTATCCGCCTGGGCAATCTGCAACGGTCCGTTCATGAAAGTGTCCTTTAAAAAAAATCAAATCCGGCAAAAGAATTCAGGGTGTGGTTAAATTACCACGGTCGCGGAGCTGTCGCGCTTTTGCGAGCTACGGTGCATTGACCGGCAAGATCTCATACCGGATAGATTGCACAGCGCTGAGGTGGGGCTGATCATGCTGACGAAAAGTATTTTTAATTTCAGGTATTTAGCTGTTGCGGGAATTCTTGCTTTGGGACTTCAGATCCCGGCGCAGGCAGCGGATCTGGGTATTATTCCGCCCGACGGTGCGGTTCTGGGCGGTTGCTCGGACATTGTCCTGAGCTGTGAGAACGGTCGGGAATATCCAATGTGTCCGATCGCCGTGAGTCTCGCGGGCGATATCGTGACGGCCACGCTTCACACCGGACCACATCGTCCGACCCACGTCCGGCTGGTTCCGATGGGCGTCGGTTATCGTTATGCCGGTCGCGGCATCTGGCTCGACGGGTTGCGTGAAAACGCGATCCTGAACCTGGGCAAAAACAGTTCGGTCGCCTGCACGGTCACGACGCCGTAAGCGTGCGATCCTACGCCTGTGCGACCGAAAATTCCTGCGGTCACGGCGCTATCTCTTGATCTCTTGGCGATTGAAGCTGCGCGATTGCAGCCGCATCAGCCTTTGGTGCAAAGAACCGCGTGGGTACGGCGCGGATACATGTATGCCTTGGGATGCGCGTAGACCGGACAGACGTCGTAATAGGCGTGCTGATACCAGTTCCACTTCCAGCAGCCGACATCGACAGCCGGATCGAAATACCCGTCCGGCACGTCACCAAACGCATGAGCGTTTCCGCTCGGAACGGCAAACGCCGCCGCAAACGCGGCCAGGATCAGAACGCGGCGATAAATGGTCATAATGGCTCCATCGGCGGAATAATATGCGCGCAACTATGGATGCAGACGCGAACCAAAATCAACGTTCGGCAGCGTCGTGGCTACCGCACTTGGCCGACCACCGACCGCACCGTCCCGCCAGTCTGGTGACGAAGCCGGTTTTGGATCAATTGGTCGGAGCGAGAGGATTTGAACCTCCGACCCCTAGTCTCCCAGACTAGTGCGCTAACCGGGCTGCGCCACGCTCCGTACCTTGCGGCCCCGTTCCACTACAGCGTTTTCGAGCGAAGTGGTACCGCTTCGCGTAAAGAAAACGCGTCAAAACGGAAAGCTGGAGCCTGGCTTTGATTTCATCAAAGCCGAAGTAGCTCTAGCCGCCTTCACCCCGCGGCGCAAGAAGCCGACGCATCTGCCGTGAATGGCTCCTAAATTCAGGTTCTCAGGATCGTCAGCCGTCCCTGAGCGCGCTGTCCAGCAATTGCCTGCAGGCGATGAGATCGGCCAACACACCCTTGAGTTTCGCAAGGTCGACCGCGGTGTCGTTGCCGACACCCGAGATCGCCGTGCTGTCGGGACCGGACCACAGCACGTCGTCGAGATCACGCCGCGGCGGCTTGTGCGCGACCCGCTCCCGCACGCGGGGTGGAGGATCGCCAACATCAGCCTCATCCTCGTCGTCGATCTCATAGACGGATGCGTGGTCATCATCGATCGCGCCGAGGGTACTGCGGATGTCATCCTCGATCACGCCGAAGGCCGCCGCGGACGACCCTTCGGTCAGGCCCTGGACCGATTTGATGCCGTGCTCTTTCAGAATCCGTTGCACGCCGCGGATCGTATAGCCCTCGCTGTAAAGCAGATGGCGGATGCCGCGCAGCAGATCGACATCGTCCGGGCGATAATAGCGCCGGCCGCCGCTGCGCTTCATCGGCTTGATCTGCGCAAACCGGGTTTCCCAGAATCGCAGGACATGCTGGGGAATATCGAGGTCGGTCGCGACCTCGCTGATCGTCCGGAACGCATCCGGTGCCTTGTCCAATGCTTGCTCCTCTGCCAGCCGTATGCCGACCCTGGACGCTGGACTAATCAGCCTTGGTGTCGGCGCCGTTGCCGTTGCTGTTACCGTTGATCCGCTGCTTCAGAATAGCCGACGGCTTGAATACCATCACGCGACGCGGAGAGATCGGCACCTCGGTGCCGGTCTTGGGATTGCGGCCGATACGCTGGCCCTTCTTGCGTACCATGAACGATCCGAATGACGACAACTTCACCGTCTCGCCCATCTCCAGGCAGTCGGTGATCTCCTTGAGAACGAGTTCAACGAACGCAGACGACTCAGTCCGCGACAGCCCCACCTTTTGGTAGACGGCTTCGCACAGATCGACGCGCGTGGCTGTTTTTCCGATTCCGGTCATCGCCTGCCCCAAGCTCCCGGCGAACAATTCATAACAGAAATTAAGAGTTTAACGGCCCATGGTCAACCCGTTCACATCAGGTTTTCGTATGGTAGATGAGGCAATTGCGGCGGATATTTTGATTCAACTCTTACCACCGCAGCAGCGCAGAGCCCCAGGTGAAGCCTCCGCCCATCGCCTCCAGCAATACGAGGTCGCCTCTTTTGATGCGTCCGTCCGCGACAGCGACCGTCAACGCCAGCGGAATTGACGCAGCGGAGGTGTTGCCGTGGCGGTCGACGGTCAGCACCACTTTCTCCGGCGCGATATGCAGTTTTTGCGCCGACGCATCGATGATTCGCTTGTTGGCCTGATGCGGAACGAACCAGTCGATGTCGTCCGCACTCGTGCCGGACGCATTGAAGGCATCGACGATGACGTCGGTGATCATGCCCACGGCGTGCTTGAACACCTCGCGGCCTTCCATCCGGAGAAAACCCACGGTCTGGGTCGAGGAAGGCCCGCCGTCGATATAAAGTTTTGATTTATGACGCCCATCCGAGCGCAGATGTGTCGTCAGAATGCCGCGATCCGAGGGCTTGCCGGGCTGCTCCTGGGCTTCCAGCACGACCGCGCCGGCCCCATCGCCGAACAGCACGCAGGTCGCGCGATCGGTCCAATCCAGAATGCGGGAGAATGTTTCAGCGCCAATCACCAGCGCGCGTTTGAACGCGCCGGTGCGCAGAAAATTGTCGGCGGTGGCCATCGCAAACACGAACCCGGAACAGACCGCCTGAAGATCGAACGCCGCGCCGTGATTGATGCCGAGTCCGTTCTGGACCGCGACCGCCGTTGCCGGAAATGTGTTGTCCGGCGTCGAGGTCGCCAGCACGATCAGGTCGATCGACTGCGCATCGATGCCGGCGTGAGCAAGCGCAGCCTTCGCCGCGTGGAGGGCGAGATGGGATGTAAACTCTCCCTCCGCGGCAATGTGGCGCTGACGAATACCGGTGCGCTGGACGATCCACTCGTCCGAGGTATCGACTTTCGCGGCCAGTTCGGCATTGGTCAGTACCCTTTGCGGAAGATAGGAGCCGCAGCCGAGCACGACCGAACGTATCGCGGTCAAGAGACAGCCTCCTTCGGCGCCGAATCAAGGGTGTGGCCGTCGCGGTTGAGCGTTTGGTTGATCTTGGTCAGGAGATCGTAACGGACCATCTCATAGCCAACATCAACCGCGTAGGCAAAGCCCTCGGCATCGGTTCCACCGTGGCTCTTGACCACGATTCCGTTAAGTCCAAGGAACACACCGCCATTGGACTTGCCGGGGTCCATCTTCTCGCGCAGCGCCTTGAAGGCGCCCCGCGCAAACAGATAGCCGATCCGTGACCGCCAGGTGCGCGCCATCGCGCTGCGCAGATATTCGGCAATTTGCCGCGCGGTGCCCTCGGCCGCCTTCAACGCGATATTGCCGCTGAAACCCTCGGTGACAATGACGTCGGCAGCGCCCTTGCCGATACCGTCGCCTTCGACGAAGCCGATGAATTCGAGTTGCGGCAGATCCATTCTCCGCAGCAATTCCGCAGCTTCACGGATTTCCTCGCCGCCCTTGATTTCCTCGACCCCGATATTGAGGAGACCGACTGTTGGCCGCTCCAGACCGAACAGAACACGCGCCATGGCGCTGCCCATGATCGCGAGCGACATCAGATGGTGCGCATCGCCGCCAATCGTGGCGCCGAGGTCGAGCACCACTGAATCGCCGCGTATGGTCGGCCATACCGCCGCGATCGCCGGGCTATCGATGCCGGGCAGCATCCGTAAGTTGAAGCGCGCCATCGCCATCAGCGCGCCCGTATTGCCGGCGGATACCGCGACGTCGGCCTCGCCTTTCTTCACTGCATCGATCGCAAGCCACATCGACGAGGTTTTGCGGCCGCGGCGGAGTGCCTGGCTCGGCTTGTCATGCATGCTGACGGTCACGTCGGTATGGACAACGCGAGACACTGCCTTCATCGCCGGGTGGGCGGCGAGTTGCGCTTCGATCAGCGCGCCGTCGCCGTAAAGCAGAAACTCGGTGGCGGGATGACGGGTCAAGGAAATCGCGGCACCCGGAATGACAACCGATGCGCCGATATCGCCACCCATGGCGTCAAGCGCGATTCGAACCTTTTGCGGCATGGATGTCCCGGAAAAACCTGATTTCTTGTAGCCCTGAAGCGCTAGGCCGCAAACGAAAAGATCGTCACCCAGAAATCGTCACCCCGGTGGCGAACGGCAGAACGCAGCGCTTCGTCGGCCTAGCCGCGACAATAGCGCGTCCCGGCCTTGATACAACATCCTGACCCGTGGAATTCCGCTGCCGCGCGAACTCAAAGGACAGAGTGAGATGTGAGAAATTCATTATTATTCAATGAATTAGAGCTGGATTCTCACTAAAATTATTGCCGGGATCCTCTTCAATCCTGCACTGGTTTCTTCCCGCGCGGAGAATTCGAGTCGTTTTTAAGCGCCTTCAAGGCGGCGAAGGGATGATCCTCGGGATCCACTGCGACGGCGGGCGGCTCGAAAACGACGTCAGGTTTCCGCGGATAAGGGTCGATTCCCAGAAACAACGCGTCGCTCGCAATGCGTCCAAGGTCAATCACGCCATCGACGATGGGCTCGGGCGCATCCGGAGTCTCGCGGCTGGCGTCGATCTCATCATCGACAACGATGGTATCCGCGAGTTCGCGGATCTGACTCTCCGGCACGAAGATGAGGTCGATATCTTCGACGATGTCATTCTCGATCGGATCGAGCGACACCACGCAGACCTGTCCGACACGCGCCGATACCCTGCCCCGCACATGCACGCTGTCATCGCGCCCCGGCATCAGGTCGAACGATGCGCGGACTGATCCGATTTCGCGCACGCCCGCGATCCTTGCCAACGCCGTGCGCACACCGCCATCGGGCTCGATGTCGCGATGAAGACCCGCTTCCGGAATCTGCACGACCGTGACCGGCGCACTCCAGGGATTCGGAATCGTGTTCGGCCTGTCTTTGACGGTCATGTCTTTATCTTTCACGTCACGGCGAGTGGCGCCGGAAAACGCAACCCTCCGGTCAGCGTCGCCTCGTTGCTCCCGGCGAGTACGGCTATCGCGTCTACTGTATAGGCCGCAAGCCGTCGCGCGCTCTCGATGTCCTGACCATTATAGATATTCTTGTTGAGCGCCTGCGCCAGCGGCTCCTGTCCCTCCGCAAGAGCCAGATCGTAGGCGGCCGAGCGGCCGTAGAAGGCTTCTCCAAATGCGCGCATGCGCTTGGGAACAGTCAAATCGCCGACACCCATTTCGCGCAGGTTGGCGTCCATGTCGCTACAGAAATGATCGAACAGGGCCTGCGGAAGTGCCTCGTCGTCTCCCGCCTTCAATCGCCGCAGCACCATCCACAAATGCAGCAGGACCATATCAAAGCGGCCATCGACCGTGTCCGGCACCCCTAAGGCCCGATAAAACAAGGGTTCTCGCGCTTGCGCCACGATCATGCCATAGATGGCTTCAATGGTGCAGCGCGATGGAGCGCGGGGTTTTCTGAAATGACTGAACGGCCAGAGCATGTGGGTTCCGAAAGACAGCCCGCAGGACTTCCGATTGTTGCAATCGGGGACCGTTGCCGGGGTACGTCGTTGCCGGTACGTCAATGACTCGCGCGATGCAAGAGGATGAGGTCAGCCTCAAGATGACAATTTCGGTCCCGACAACTTCCGCCCCGAAGACAACGCGTGGAAGCGCCACGTCGCGATGGCATCGCCTGCGCGCGACACTCGCGGCCGCACTGGTTTGCGCGACAATCGGCGGCTGCACCGGCGAGCAGTTCCAGAAGGGCTACATCCTGCCTCCCGGCGCGCTCGAGCAAATTCAGATCGGGGCCAGTCAGGATCAGGTGCTGATCGTGATGGGTACGCCCTCGACGGTCGCGACACTGAACGGTGAAGTCTTCTATTACATTTCGCAGCGCTCGAACCGACCGGTCGCGTTCATGCCGCAACACGTCACGGATCAACGCGTGGTCGCCATCTATTTCGACAAGAACCGCCAGGTGATCCGGCTCGCCAATTACGGACTGAAGGACGGCAGGATTTTCGACTTCATCAGCCGCACCACGCCGACGTCGGGCCAGGAGATAAGCTATCTTCAGCCGCTGTTTAAGCTGCTGAGTCCGAATTAGAGCGGTTTACCTCCGTGCCGCCGGTCACTGTGCGACTTGGGCGAGTATAGATGGGCTGCGGACATGAAGATGCTTCTTGTTGTTGTAACCCTCGTAGTCTTTATCGTTGCATTCGGGCTCAATGTCAGCGAACGTTGAGCTTCGGCATTATATGCCAACGGCTTTGCTAAATAAGAATTTGTATCAGTATGAACTCCATCGCCTTGCTTTTGAGACGAATGTTCCGCGCAAGCTTCAGCAAAAGTATTTGCTGTCAATGCTCTGCGGCACACTCTCTGGTGGGGGAATAACGACCCTATCATTGATGCAGTCCAATTATCCAATGGCCGTAGGATTCGGCTTAGTAACTCTTGTGTGTCTTGCGACAAGCATTTCGTGTTGGAAACGATACCGTGCCACGGAGGTGGCCCGTAGATAAATGAAGTTAGGCGATGTCGAGCGGATTCTATAACGGCTTGATTGGGCGGTGCCGACTGACCGCGCGATCTATGCGAGGAAAGCGCACGGAAACCAATTTCATCAGATCCAGTGTAACTCCGACGCGAGTGTATCGGACCCCGGCCACTACTTTACCGATGCAATGATTGAGATTGCCTACGACAACCGCACTCATGCGGACTTTACCGGAGCGCCAACATACCTTCCCATGTTCCGGAGGCTTGTCGAGTAAAAGGGTTAGCGGCTCGATTCCCTCGCAAGCTGCGTTAGTTCGATACTTCCCTAGCAGACCATACGACCTTGTTCACACGCATTTCTTGAGCAACGACAGGGTCGCTCATCGTCCACAATGCAAGAACAGACACGAGGCGTATCGTGGTCGCGCTGCGCAGAAATTTCGTCACGACAAACGACACAGACTCGCCGCCCCTCGCTACGCCTTACTGATAGCGTCGTAAGCGTCCATCACTCTTGCGGAATAAATCAACGCGGCCCCGGCATTTATCGCGATGGCGATCCCAAGCGCTTCCGCAACTTCTTCGCGTGTCGCGCCGTACTTGATGGCCGCGTCGGTATGCACGGCGATGCAGCCGTCGCACTGCCGGGTCACTGCGACAGCCAGGGCGATCAGTTCGCGGGTCTTGTCGTCAAGCTTTCCTGTCTTGGCGCTTGCACCGCTGATCTCTGCGTATCCCCGTGTAATTGAAGGACTGATCTTTGCAATTTCGCCGATCCTGC
>JBDTCP010000069.1:0-3047 GCA_039923555.1 Nitrobacter sp. | reverse complement strand
ACGACGCTGTGGACGGTCTTGTCGACGATTTCCGCGGTCATGTCATCGAGCAGCAGAACCGTGGCGCTGTGCCGCGCAAAATAGTGCTTCAGCGCCAGCAGTTGCCGGCGGTAGCGCAGCGAGCTCTGCGCCAGAAGACGGATTTCGGAGAGGCTGTCGAGGACGACCCGTTTCGGTTTGGTTCGCTCAAACACCTCGAAGATCATCTTGGTGGTTTCACCGAGCTCCAGATCGGACGAATACAGCAGGCTCTGCTGCTGGTCCGCATCGAGCAGACTCTCAGGCGGCGCCAGTTCGAAGACGCTTATCCTGTCGTCGAGATGCCAACCATGGGAAGCCGCGCCCTGACGTAACTCGGCTTCGGTTTCCGACAGCGTGACATAAAGACCGGTTTCGCCGGCTTCCGCACCGGCCATCAGAAATTTGAGGGCGATCGTCGTCTTGCCTGTCCCCGGCGTACCCTCAATGAGAAAGACATGACCAGGCGCAAATCCGCCACCGAGAACATCATCGAGACCGGGAACCCCGGTTTTCGCAATCGTGTCGGTCTCTGGGACCGCCTCACTCATCGTCACACCACGCTCCCCCGAATCCAGTCCGGACCATATAGGTTCGGGTCAACGCTTCCCAGAGCGAGCGTCCAACCAGACTTAACAGAAAAGGAGGGCCTAGGTTCCAGGCACTCCTTAAACGAAAGTATTAGTGGCAGCTAACTAATCGCGTCCCTGCACCGCAGGCATCTCTTTGATCGGCTCGATCTGCACGGACGGCTTCGCCTCTACGATTGCGGGCGCGGCAACCGCCGGATCGCTTCGGTAGGCTTCGCCTGCACCGCAGCTGACTGCTGCATCGGCGCGGCCCCTTTTGCTTGACGGTCTTGCTTCGATGCTGGTTGCGAGGAACAAGCGGCCCGGATTTCTGTTCTAGATTCGGAAACAGAAAAGAGACGGCTGATGTCATTCCGCGGGACGTGTCTATGCATCGGTCTCGCCATCAGCGTGATGACGAACGCCGCAGCGTTCGGCGGCGGGATGAAACCGGCGGCGATTGATGCCGCCAAGCCGTCGGGAAAGACGCTTCCGCATGACAAGGCGACGCCGCTGGGCGTCCGGCTTCAGGTTCTGCTTGATCGCGCGCATTTCTCGCCCGGCGAGATCGACGGCAAGTTCGGGGAGAACGCCAGGAAGGCGCTGCGGGCTTACGCCGAGTCCCGGCAATTCCCGAGCTCCGATGCCCTGACCGACGACGTCTGGACCAAACTGCGTGAGGGCGATCGGCCGGCCACCACGACCTACGTCATCACCGACAAGGACGTCGCAGGCCCGTTCCTGCGCCGCTTGCCTTCAAAGATGGACGACATGAAGGACATCTCGAAGATGAGCTTCACCAGCCCGCGCGAGGAGTTGGCCGAAAGGTTTCATATGAGCGAGGGGCTACTGGCCGCCCTCAACCCCGGCGAGCGCTTCGACCGCGCCGGCAAGACCATTGCCGTCGTGGACATCGGCGGTGATACGAAAGGTACGTCCGCGAAGGCCGGCAGGGTCGAGGTGGACAAGAGCCGGAAGACGGTGAAGCTTTTCGACAAGTCGAACGCGCTGATCGGATTCTATCCAGCTACCGTCGGGAGCGAGGACAAGCCGTCGCCGACCGGTAACCTGAAGGTGACGGAAATCAATCCCAACCCGATCTATCGCTACAATCCGAAATACCATTTCAAGGGCGTCCGCTCGCGCAAGCCCTTCACGATCAAGCCCGGTCCTAACAACCCGGTCGGCACCATCTGGATCAACCTGTCCAGCGAGGGCTATGGCATCCATGGCACGCCCGCGCCGGACAAGGTCTCCAAGGCGGAGTCTCACGGTTGTGTGCGTCTTACCAACTGGGACGCGCAGCGGGTAGCGGACAGCGTCACCAAGGGCACCCCCGTCGCCTTCGTGGACGGCGACGATGAGACGCGGGCCGCTCGGGCGACGAAATAAAGCGCCCGCAGCGCAATTCACGCAGGCGATGCATTCCGATCCTCGTTGCGGCCGCGCGAGCCGCCGGCACGGCGCGGAAAAGTCCGCCCGTTAACCGCACGGCCCCGGCCCGCTGCCGCGCGTCAGTTCAGCCCCTGCACCGGCGGCATGGTCTGGGTCGGCTCGATCGATGCCGATGGCTTTGCTTCCACAGGTGTAGCTGCGGCGGCTACCGGCTTCGTGTCGGCCGGCTTCTCCTGCACAGCGGCCGCTTGCTGCGGCAGCGCGGCCGGCTTCGGCTTGGCGGCCATGAGCTTCGGCGCGACAACAGCATGCGGTGCAGGTTTGGGCAGCGGCACCGCTGACAGCGAGCGGTTGGCGTATCGCCGCGGGATCGATGCGGGCGGACGCGGCGGACCGTGGCGAACTTCCATAACCCGTGGCAGCGCACCGGCCGGTTCATATGTTGTCGTCAGATCATGGCGGTTGTCTTGCCTCCACACGGCCGGCATAAAGCGGAGAATGCGCCCGTCTCGCGCATCGATCATCAGCCGGCCGTCATCGCCATCGGGGCTGATAACAGCGATGGTGTAAACGAAACCGCGCTGCCGTGGCGCTCCGCGCGGCGAGAATCCGCCTTCGCGCACCACGGTGTAGACCTCCGTCATCGGCAGCAGCCGCGGGCCGTCATCCACCGGTCCGGGCCGCAGCGCTGCATACGGCCCCGGCAGATCGGAAATGACAATCGCCGGCTGGTCGATCTCGTAGGGTGCCAGCGCCTGTGCCTGAGCGCCGGTGGCGGCAATCGCCGCAACGGCAGGCATGATCAACCATCCTGTGAACAGCTTCATCGCGTCGTGCTCCTGTGACCCCGTGCCCGTCTGCCCTGTCCGAGCGAATTCGTTGGTCGCTCCAGCGCAACTTCGCTGCGCGGGCGGAATTTCGGGGTTGAATCAGGCAACCCTTGGGCCGGATCGGGGCGTGTTTGCTTCAAATCAGGGGCGCCGCACCCGCCGCGCTCCGGGCATAACTGCCACGCAATCGGGGACTCCGGCGCGCTTGTGTGATAGAAAAAAATTTGGCAATGTC
>JBDTCP010000068.1:0-3387 GCA_039923555.1 Nitrobacter sp. | reverse complement strand
GCAAGCTTGGCGCATCGGCACTTGCGGCGCTGACGACGCGCGCGTTCAGCGAGTTGATGCGGCTCAGCCGCGTCTGCGGCGCGCGCGGCGAGACCATGTTCGGCCTGTCCGGCCTCGGCGACCTGATCTTGAGCTGCTCGACGCCGCAGTCGCGCAACTTCTCGCTCGGCATCGCGCTTGGCCGCGGCGAACGGCCGAGCGACAAATTGAGCGAGGGCGAATTCACGGCGCCAGTGCTGGCCGAACTGGCGGCGGCGAATGGCGTCGAGATGCCCGTCGCAAACGCGGTTGCGGCCATTCTCGCCGGTCGATTGACGATCGACGCAGCCATCGACAATCTGCTGACGCGGCCTTTCAGGGCGGAGGGATAGCGATGGCTTACTGGCTGGTGAAATCAGAGCCTTCGTCGTGGTCGTGGGATCAGCAGGTGGCGAAGGGCACCAAGGGCGAGGCCTGGACCGGCGTGCGCAACTTCACAGCACGGCAGAACCTCGTCGCCATGAAAAAAGGCGATCAGGCTTTCTTCTATCATTCCAATGAAGGCAAGGAGATCGTCGGCATCGCTGAAATCATCCGGGAGGCCTATCCCGACCCCACCGACAAGACCGGCAAATTCGTCTGCGTCGATATCAAGGCGGACAAGCCCTTGAAGACGCCGGTAACGATGGCCGCAGTCAAGGCCGACAAGCGCCTGACCGATATGGCGCTGGTGAAATACTCACGCCTTTCGGTGCAGCCGGTGACATCAGAGGAATGGAAGCTGGTCTGCAAGATGGGCGGACTGTAAGCGATCACACAGCACCTGCTTCTTCCCTCTCCCCTTGTGGGAGAGGGTGGCGAGCGAAGCTCGCCGGGTGAGGGGTAGAAGAAGCCGTTTGAGCCATAACCCCTCATCCGGCACGGACTGCGTCCGTGCCACCTTCTCCCAAAAGGGGAGAAGGAAGAGCCCGACCGACTATCCTGAATAACTACGCAGCAGCGGCCACCACCTGCGCCAGGAGCTGCTCGCGCTTCGACTGCGAGCGATACCCCTTTAGGGTCGCGGCGAAGCGTTCGAGGATACCGTCCTCAAAAGCGGTGACGATGGTGTCATGCACATAGCTCTTGCGGCAGATCGCCGGCGTGTTCGACAGTTCGTCCGCCGCGGCACGTACCGCTTCCAGCACCTGCTTGCGCCGGCCGCGCTCGCTTGTCGCGGGTGTAATCCGCGACAGCGAGTCCAGCACTACAGCCGAGGCCATCAAAGTGCGGAAATCCTTCAGTGAAATCTTGATGCCGGCGATCTCGCGCAGGAACGCATTGACCTGCGCGGTGCTGACGGCCCGAACGGTGCCTGAGTTGTCGCGATACTGGAACATCCGCTTGCCGGGCACGTCGCGCAGAATGCCGATGGCGCGAACGAGCTTGGCCGCGTCGCATTCCTTGCGCACGGCTTTGCCACCCTTGGCCTTGAACGTCAGAACGATGCAATCGTCGTCGATCGCGACATTCGATTTGAGCAGCGTCGTGGCGCCACGGGTGCCGTTGAGGCGGGCATAGGATTCGTTGCCGGGGCGGATCGCGGTCCGCGCGATCAGTTCGATCACGGCCGCCAACGCGAACTCGCGGGTTGGCTGGTCGCCGGACAGGTTCATCGAGACGTTGCGCCGGATTTTCGGCAGCGCTGCCACGAGCTTCGACAGCCGGTGCGCCTTGCGCTGCTCCCGCACTTTCTCCCAGTCGGGGTGATAGCGATATTGCAGCCGTCCCGCCGCATCGACGCCGACCGCCTGCAAGTGCGAGGCGGGGTCGGGCGAATACCGGACCTCGATATAGGCCGGCGGCATGGCCATCGCATTCAGCCGCTTGATGGTGCCGACCTGCCTGACGCGGGTGCCGTTGGCGCGAACAAATGAATATACCTTGCCGCGCTTGATACGGCGGATCGTCAGTTCGTTCTGATCGCCGAGTTTCAAGCCCAGTTCGCGGGCGAGCCCTTCCATCGAAGCCGGAACGGCCGCTGGCGTGACGATGGAATCGGCGGTAACGGGCCGAATAGTCCCGAAATTCTGCTGATCCATCATAGTTTTATGCGCCTCACTCTGGTTCGACTGCCGTAAATGCCTGTCATCGGTTATTTGTTCCGGCTGTGCCGCCGGCTTCGCCCGGCCATTTAGGGGGTGAGAGCGGCCGGCGCTAGTCCGAGACAGTGGTTTGGCGGTTATTGGTTACCGGAAATCTGGCGAAACAGACGTCCTTCCTGGCAATTCCGAGGGCCGGTCAACGCGATCGTGATGGGTCCTCAGCTATCGGTCCTGGCGAGTGGCGCGATCGTCCAACCAAGGTCCTAGTATGAACGGCTTGTCGTCCTGCCATGGTGCGACGCATAATCGTTGCGACGATGAAAACGGGCCGGCCGCCGATCCGGGCACGGCCTCGCGGCGGAGGAACGACGATGTCCGACAAGATTCATGACGTGAGCGCGGATTGGGCAAAGCGGGCCTGGATCGACGACGCCAAATATCGCGAGATGTACGCGCGCTCGATCAAGGACCCGAACGGATTCTGGTCAGAGGCTGCCAAGCGGGTGGACTGGGTCAAGCCCTTCACCAAAGTCGAGAACACCTCGTTCGAACTCGGCAAGGTGTCGATCAAATGGTTCGAGGACGGCGTGCTCAACGCCGCCTACAACTGCATCGACCGGCATCTGGAAAAACGCGGCGACCAGACCGCGATCATCTGGGAAGGCGACGATCCCTCGCAGTCGAAGCACATCAGCTATCGCGAACTGCACGACGAAGTGTGCAAGATGGCCAACATCCTGCGGCTGCGCAACGTCAAGAAGGGCGATCGCGTCACCATCTACCTGCCGATGATTCCGGAAGCGGCCTACGCGATCCTGGCCTGCGCGCGGATCGGCGCGATCCATTCGGTGGTGTTCGGCGGCTTCTCGCCGGATTCCATCGCCGGCCGTCTGCGCGACTGCAAATCTCGCGTCGTCATCACATCGGACGAGGGCCTGCGCGGCGGCCGCACCATCGCGATGAAAGCCAACGTCGATGCCGCGATCGAGAAGGTCAACGGCGAGGTCGACTGGGTGATCGTCGTCAAGCGCACCGGCGGCAAGGTCGACATGAACCCGACGCGCGACTTCTGGTATCACGAGGCCGCCGCCATGGTCGAAAGCGAATGCCCGTGCGAGCCGATGAACGCGGAAGACCCGCTGTTCATTCTCTATACATCAGGCTCGACCGGACAGCCCAAGGGCGTGCTGCACACCACCGCCGGTTATCTGATCTTCGTGTCGATGACGCATCAATACGTGTTCGACTATCACGACGGCGATATCTACTGGTGCACCGCCGATGTCGGCTGGGTCACCGGCCACAGCTACATTCTCTACGGACC
>JBDTCP010000067.1:0-7728 GCA_039923555.1 Nitrobacter sp. | reverse complement strand
TCGTTGATGTAGTATTCGCGCGTCACGTCGTAGCCGGCGAACGACAAGAGGCTCGCCAGCGCGTCACCGAACACCGCGCCGCGGCAATGACCGACATGCATGGGACCGGTCGGATTGGCGGAAACGTATTCGACGTTGACTTTTTCGCCCGCGCCGATCGGGCTGCGGCCATAGTCGTCGCCCTCTCGCAGCACGGTGCGCAGCGCATCCGACCAGACCTCCGGCTTCAGGGTCAGGTTGATGAAGCCGGGACCGGCAATCTCGGCCTTGTCGATCAGACCATCGGCGCGCAATTTCGCGGCGACCTTCTCGGCAAGATCGCGTGGTTTCGTTTTCGCGTCCTTCGCCAGCACCATCGCGGCGTTGGTCGCCACGTCGCCATGGGAGGCGTCGCGCGGCGGCTCGACCACGATCCGCGACAGATCCAGTCCTGCCGGCAGCGCGCCTTCGTCGGCGAGCACGGAGCAAACCGCATGCACGCGCGCAAGGACGTCAGCGAAAAGATGCCGCGATGGGCCGGAATTGGTCATGATGCCTGAGATTTGTGTGTTGGCCGGTTCACGCGCCGCCTAACGCAATTCCGGGGTCGAGTCAAAAAGCCTGCCGTGCTCGGTGATGGCAAATCGGTCCGTCATCCCGGCGATGAAATTACCGATCTTGCGCGCCCTTTCGGCCTCCGTCTCGCGGTTCTCGCCGTCCTCCGGCAGCCAATCGGTGGGAAGCGTCGCCGGATCGTCGCTGTAGCGCGTGAACAGGTCGCGGACGATGGTTTCGGCCTCGTCCATCACGCGCATGACGCGAGGGTGGCGATACATGCGTTGTTTGAGGAAGGCCTTGATCAAGGCTTCCGCCTCGGCGGCATCGGGCGGGAAGGCAATCAGCACCTGACCCTGGCCGCGCACCCCGTCGACCGATTGCGGCCGCGCATCGGCGAGCCGCCTCCCCGCTTCCGACATGACGGCCATGATCAGGTAGGAGATCAGTTCGCGCACCAGTTCAGCGCCGCGCCGGTCGTCTTCCAACAACGGGTGGCGGCGCGCGATGTCGGCGATCATCGCTGCGGTCAGCGGCATCGCCTTCAGATCGTCGACCGCGAACAGGCCGGCGCGCAGGCCGTCGTCGATGTCGTGGGCATCGTAGGCGATGTCGTCGGCAATCGCTGCGACCTGCGCCTCGAGCGAGGCAAAACTCCACAGCTCCAGATCGTAGGTCCGGTTGAAATCGGCGATGCCGACCGGGACGCCGCGGTGCTGATGACGCCCGATGGCGTTGCCTCCCCGATCGGTCAGCGGGCCGTTGTGCTTGACGATCCCCTCCAGCGATTCCCAGGTCAGGTTGAGGCCGTCAAAATCCGGATAGCGGTGTTCCAGCAGGGTCACGACTCGCAGCGTCTGCGCGTTGTGGTCGAAACCGCCATACGCATCGAGGCAGGCGTCCAGGGCCCGCTCACCGGCGTGGCCAAACGGCGGATGGCCGAGATCATGCGCCAGCGCCAGCGCCTCCGTCAGGTCCTCGTCGAGCCCGAGCTGGCGCGCCAGCGCGCGCGCGATCTGGGCCACTTCAAGCGTGTGGGTGAGACGGGTCCGGTAGTGATCGCCTTCGTGATAGACGAATACCTGCGTTTTGTGTTTCAGCCGGCGAAACGCGGTCGAATGGATCACCCGGTCGCAGTCGCGCCGGAACGCGCTACGGGTTTTGCTCGGCGGCTCGTCGAACAGGCGGCCGCGGCTGCGGCCGGGGTCGCTGGCAAAGATCGCGCGGGGAGCTGCCATTCCGACTGACACGGCGTTTTAACCCTCTAATCAATTGATTCCGGCGCCCGGCGCACTTAACTATGGCTTGCGGCTATTTCAAAATCTTGGACAATGCCCGCCCTATCGCATACGGAGTCGCACGATGACCGAGACCAACATAACCGTCAGCGAACGCGCGGCGCGCCGGATCGGGGAAATCCTCAAGACCGAGGGCGAAGGCGCCATGTTGCGGATCAGCGTCGAAGGCGGCGGCTGTTCGGGTTTCCAGTACAAGTTCGACATCGAACGCGCCAAGGCCGACGACGATCTGGTGATCGCACGCGATACCGCCGTGGTGCTGGTCGACCCCGCCTCGGTCCCGTTCCTGAGTGGTTCCGAAGTCGATTTCGTTGACGATCTGATCGGGGCGTCCTTCCGGGTGGTCAATCCGAACGCCACCGCCTCCTGCGGCTGCGGCACCAGCTTTTCGATCTAGGCTTTCGGTCATGCGCGGGCGTGGCCAGCGCATCCATCGATAGAGTACTTTTGAGAGATGGATTGCCGGATCAAGTCCGGCAATGACACTTGGAACGTCATGCGGATAGCCACCTGGAACGTCAATTCGGTCCGGCAGCGTCTGGATCACCTTCTCGCCTGGCTGCGGGAGACCGCGCCGGATGTCGTCTGTCTCCAGGAGATCAAATGTGTCGACGAGCAATTCCCGCGCGAGGCGATCGAGGCGCTCGGCTACAACGTTGTGACGCACGGCCAGAAAACCTTCAACGGTGTAGCGCTGCTGTCCAAGTTGCCGTTTGACGAAACCCGGCCACGATTGGCGGGCGATGACGCCGATGTGCAGTCGCGATTCCTTGAAGGCGTCGTCTCGCTCAAGCACGGGGTGGCCCGGATCGCCTGCCTCTATCTACCTAACGGAAATCCGCCAAATACGGAGAAATATCCCTACAAACTCAAATGGATGTCGCGTCTTATTGATTATTCAAAAGAACGTCTGAAAAGTGAGGAGGCTTTCGTTCTCGCTGGTGATTTCAACGTCATCCCCGCGCCACGCGACGTCTACAATCCCGCCGCGTGGGTGGACGATGCCCTGTTTCGCCCGCAGACGCGGCAGACGTTTCAAACGCTGCTCGGGCTTGGCCTGACCGATGCGCTGCGTGCGGTGTCGGATGCCGCCGGGGAATATACCTTCTGGGATTATCAGGCCGGCGCCTGGCAGAAGAACAACGGACTACGGATCGATCACCTGCTGCTGTCGCCGCAGGCCAGCGACCGGCTCAGCGGGGTGGGAATCGATCGCCATGTCCGCGCCTGGGAAAAGGCGTCGGACCACGTTCCCTCCTGGATCGATCTCGATCTGGAAACGGCTTGATCGTATTGGAAGTCGTCATCCTGAGGCGCGAGCCGTTTTCGGCGAGCCTCGAAGGATGGGCCAACGCCCTTCGAGGGCGGTGCTGCGCACCGCCGCCTCAGGCGGCTACACTACCCAGAATCTCAGTCCCGCCGCCCCTGCACCCAGTGCTCCAGCATCTGCAGCGCCATGGCGCGGTCGTCTTCCGAGGCTTTCGTGATCGCCTTGTTGTAACTGTCGGTGATCCAGGTCTCGTCCGGCTGAGCGGCATCGCGCGCCAGCGTCAGCCACATCAGCCCGCGCGCCGCCTGCCGGGGCAACTGATCGCCGCTGAACAGCATCTTGCCCAGCATCGCCTGCGCCTCATGCTGGCCCTTCTGCGCCGCAAGGCCAAGCCAGCGCGCGCCATATTTGACGTCGTGGGGGGCGCCGAGGCCTTTCAGATAAAGCCGCGCCAGATCGTACTGCGCGTCAGCGTTGCCGAAATAGGAGGCGGCATACGAGAACATCTCGCGTGCGCGCTCGGCATCACGCTTGACCTTCGAGTTCGGGATACCCTCGAGATAATAGCGTCCGAGCGCGACGAACGCGTTGGCGATAATCGCGGCCTGCGGCGCCGATGGGCTGTCCTCCGCATGGGCATTGGCAATACGGCTGAAGTACTCGAAGGCGCGCACATCGTCCTGTATGACGCCGTCGCCGTTCGCATACATCCGCCCGAGCCGCCACTGGGCGATGGGGTGACCACCCTCGGCCGCGTATTGCAGGGCCGTCAGAGAGGTAGTCGAGGGT
This sequence comes from Nitrobacter sp., assembly GCA_039923555.1. Taxonomy (GTDB): domain Bacteria; phylum Pseudomonadota; class Alphaproteobacteria; order Rhizobiales; family Xanthobacteraceae; genus Nitrobacter. The sequence continues at coordinate 3,837 of JBDTCP010000067.1, read as the reverse complement.
ACTGCCTTCTTCAGCGCGTGGCCGCCGGCGAGCGGCGCGGCGACCACCGGAAGCGCCGCCGCGGCATCCTGCTGGCCGGCTACGGTGCCGTCAAAGGCAAACGCCGGCGCGCTGGCGCAAACCGCGCCCCACGCCAACGCAACAAAAACCAGGCTCCTAGACGTCCGCATAACACTGTTTCTCGTGTGCCCCGCCCGGATGGGTGAGAGCACCGCTGACTGCCGGTCCCACCTGCTGGGCATATTTCCAGAGCGCACCGGATGTATGGTTAGTCTCGCGAGGGCGCCATTTGGTCTTGCGTTCGGCGAGCTCTGCGCCGGTCAATTTTACGTCAAGAGTCCCGGCGACCGCGTCGATTTCGATAATATCGCCATCCCGGAGCAGCCCAATCGGGCCGCCGACAGCGGCCTCCGGCCCGACATGGCCGATGCAGAAGCCGCGGGTGGCGCCCGAGAACCGGCCATCGGTGATCAGGGCGACCTTGCCGCCCATGCCCTGACCATAGAGGGCCGCCGTGGTCGCCAGCATTTCCCGCATGCCGGGACCGCCCTTCGGTCCCTCGTAACGAATGACAAGAACCTCGCCTTCCCGATAGGTCTTGTTCTGTACCGCCTCGAACGCGTCTTCCTCGCGGTCGAAACAGCGTGCCGGACCGGTGAACCTCAATTCCGACATGCCCGCGACCTTCACGATCGCTCCCTCCGGCGCGAGATTACCCTTCAGACCGACCACACCACCGGTCACGGTGATCGGCTTGTCAGCCCGACGAACAACATCCTGATGAGGATTCCATTTCACGCTCGCCAAATTCTCGGCAATCGTGCGGCCGGTGACTGTCAGACAGTCGCCGTGCAGGAAGCCGTGATCGAGCAGGGTTTTCATCAGAAGCGGTATGCCGCCAGCTTCAAACATGTCTTTGGCGACATAACGACCACCGGGTTTCAAATCCGCGACATACGGTGTCTTTTTGAAGATTTCCGCCACATCGAACAAGTCGAACTTGATGCCGGCTTCATGGGCGATGGCCGGAAGATGCAGTCCCGCATTGGTCGAACCGCCGGATGCCGCCACGACAGCGGCGGCGTTTTCCAGCGCCTTGCGGGTCACGATGGCGCGCGGACGGATGTTGGAGGCGATCAGCTCCATCACCTTCTCGCCCGCAGCCATGCAGAAGGAGTCGCGCATTTCGTAAGGCGCAGGGGCTCCGGCCGAGTACGGCAGCGCCAGGCCGATGGCCTCCGACACCGTCGCCATGGTGTTGGCGGTGAACTGCGCGCCGCAGGCGCCGGCAGACGGACATGCCACTCGCTCGATTTCGTCGAGGTCGGCATCGGACATCTCGCCAACGGAATGCTTGCCGACCGCCTCGAACATGTCCTGAACCGTGACCTGCTGGCCGCGGAAATTGCCGGGCAGGATCGAGCCGCCATAGATGAAGACGGAGGGCACGTTGAGGCGAACCATCGCCATCATCATGCCGGGCAGCGACTTGTCACAGCCGGCGAGACCGACCAGCGCGTCATAGGAATGGCCGCGGATCGTCAGTTCGACGGAATCGGCAATGCATTCGCGCGACGGCAGCGACGAGCGCATGCCGTCATGACCCATGGCGATACCATCGGTCACGCTGATTGTGCAGAATTCCCGCGGCGTGCCGCCGGCCGAGGCGACGCCCTTCTTGACGGCCTGTGCCTGGCGCATCAGCGAGATGTTGCAGGGCGCGGCTTCGTTCCAGCACGAAGCGACGCCGACGAAGGGCTGATGAATCTGCCGGGTGGTCAGGCCCATGGCGTAGAGATACGAGCGATGGGGCGCACGCTCCGGGCCTTCCGTCACATGACGGCTCGGCAACCTGCCCTTGATGCCCATCCTGGCGTCCATCGCGAACCCGTTCTCCCCGCAGTCTCTTTTTTGACTGGAGATACCCCCGTCCCAAGCCATCGCGAGCGCCGGGGGGCCTTCCAGCAACATTAGAATGATTTCACGAAGCGGTGTGGCCAAATAGCGGCGTCCGCATGGGCCACCTGCGCGCAGGGTTAAAATGCTCGGTCGCTGTTGCGCCTAAGCCACAATCGTTACCGCCGGGCAACGATTAACCGGGCACTGCTCGCGCTAAAATTGGAGACGAATGTCGGTTGCGCGATGGTCGGGTTGTCGTCTTCTTTCAAGGGCATCGCCTTGTCTTCTTACATATTGAGTACGCGTCCATAGGCGTCGAGCACTGCTTCCTTCATCGTTTCCGAAATGGTCGGGTGCGGGAAGATGGTGTGGAACAGTTCTTCCTCGGTGGTCTCGAGGTTCATCGCGACCACAAAGCCCTGGATCAGTTCGGTAACTTCGGCGCCGACCATGTGCGCGCCGAGCAACTGGCCGGTTGCCTTGTCGAAAATCACCTTGACCATGCCCTGGTCCTCGCCCTGCGCGATCGCCTTGCCATTGCCGGCGAAGGGGAAGCGGCCGACGCGGATATCCCTGCCTGCCTCCTTCGCCCTGGCTTCGGTCAGGCCGACGGAAGCGATTTGAGGATGGCAGTAGGTGCAGCCGGGAATCAGCAACTTGTCCATCGGGTGCGGATGCAGCCCCTTGATAGCTTCGACGCAGATGACGCCCTCATGCTCGGCCTTGTGCGCGAGCATCGGCGGCCCCGCCACATCGCCGATCGCATAGATTCCAGTGACGTTGGTCTTGCCGTAGGCATCGATGACGATGCAGCCGCGCTCTGTCTTGACGCCGAGCTTCTCAAGACCGAAGCCTTCGATGTTGCCGACCACGCCGACAGCCGAGATCACGCGATCGAACTCGACGGTTTGCGGCTTCTTGCCATCATCGATGGTCGCGGTGACGCTATCCGCCTTCTTGTCGAGCTTGGTGACTTTCGTGTTGGCGAGAACCTTGATTCCTTGTTTCTCGAACTGCTTGCGAGCGAAGCCCGCGATCTCGGCATCCTCGACGGGAAGGATTTGCGGCAGCACCTCCACCACGGTGACCTCGGCGCCCATGGTCCTGTAGAACGACGCGAACTCGATGCCGATGGCGCCGGAACCGACCACGAGCAACGACTTCGGCATCTTGTCCGGGTTCATCGCCTCGAAATAGGTCCACACCAGTTTCTTGTCCGGCTCGAGCCCCGGCAGCACGCGCGGCCGTGCGCCGGTCGCGACGATGATGTGTTTGGCCTGATAGCTGCCCGGTCCGAGCGCGCCCTTCAGCGCTTCGGCCTGCGACGCCTTGACGGTGAATTTGCCGCCGCCGTCCAGCACCGCTTCGCCCCAAATGATCGAAATCTTGTTTTTCTTCATCAGGAATTCGACGCCGCCGTTGAGGCGCTTCACCACGCCACGCGAGCGCGCGATCACCGCCTTCGGATCGAACGAGACGTTGTCCGCGGACAGGCCGTAATCCTTGGCGTTCTTCATGTAGTGGTAGATTTCCGCCGAACGCAGCAGCGCCTTGGTCGGGATACAGCCCCAGTTGTTGCAGATGCCGCCGAGATATTGCTTCTCGACGATGGCGGTCTTGAAGCCGAGCTGCGCTGCGCGGATCGCGGTGACGTAACCGCCGGGTCCGGAGCCGATGACGACGACGTCGATGGAGGTGTCAGCCATTACGATATGCTTTTCTTTCTTGTGGCGAAATCAGCGGCGCACTTGCGTCGCAGAGGTCGGCGGGTCGCGGCTGACGTCGAATGCGCCTTGTCCGTCATTGCGAGAAGCACCTGCGACGAAGCAATCCAGTCTTTTCTTTAATCTCTCTGGATTGCTTCGCTCAGCGCAAAATTGGCCAAAGCTAATTTTGTCGCGAGCTCGCAATGACGACGTCCTCGCCATCACCATCACA
>JBDTCP010000066.1:0-6227 GCA_039923555.1 Nitrobacter sp. | reverse complement strand
CGTGGCGAGCACGTTCTTCTTGCGCACCATGCCGCCGTAGAACAGCGCGAGACCGGGGATCGTCATCATCAGCACGAGCGCGGTGGAGGTCAGCATCCACGCGGTGTCGCCCGAATCGAGTTTGGGCACTGGTGTCGCAGTAGCCGCGGCAGTAGCAACCGGTGCGGCGGTCTGGGCAAGCGCTGTGTCGGCGAATCCCGCAAGGCAGACCAGGCCCAGCAACGCCGCGATCGCCAATTCCACGCGGGCTCGAGTTTCGAACGCCATTTGCTTTACTCCTGATCGAGGGAAGGTGAGCGCAAAATCAGAGGGCATCGGAATCGGTCTCGCCGGTGCGGATGCGAACCGCGTGGTCGAGGTTGATGACGAAGATCTTGCCGTCACCGATCTGGCCGGTCCTCGCGGCCGATGTGATGGCTTCGATGGTCTTGCCGAGCTGGCCGGACGTGATCGCGACCTCGATCTTGAGCTTGGGCAGGAAGCTCACCGCGTATTCCGCGCCGCGATAGATTTCCGTATGGCCTTTCTGGCGGCCATATCCCTTGACTTCCGTCACCGTCAAACCGTGCACGCCGATGGCGGTCAGGGCATCACGGACCTCTTCCAGCTTGAATGGCTTGATGATCGCCGTAACGAGTTTCATGAGCCTGGCTCCCGCCTGGGCCCGGCATGGAACATGCCGGACGGTCTCGGCTGAGGATCACCGCCGCGCCGGGAAAAGTTGCGACGCGGGCTCAGCCATGATCCATAGAATCAAATGTCATGCCAAGACGGTGGCGTCGCATAACTCATTGTAAGTTAATGGTTTTCCTGCGCCCTGCCGAAAGGCGCGAGCCATCGGACGGCGCCTCGCTCAAAGCCTGACCGTGTCTGCCTAAAATGAAGGCAACATCAGGCTCGTGACATATTTTGCTCAGCGAACGGGCAGCGAAAGACGGCCGTGCTTTTAACGCCCGGCTTGATGACGGCCTATGCGGCTATTGCAGCGCCTCGCCGTGCTGGGAAATGTCGAGACCTTCCAGCTCGTTCTCGCGGGAGACCCGTAGCGATACGAAGGCGCCGACCAGCTTGAGCAGGCCGTACGTCACCGCGCCCGACCAGAGCAGGGTGACGGTCACGCCATAAAGCTGCAGCAGCAACTGGCGCGGATTGCCTTCGAGCAGACCGGGCACGCCGCCGATCGACGAGGTTGCGAACACCCCGAGCAGCAGCGTTCCGGTCAAGCCGCCGATGCCGTGGACGCCGAACACGTCGAGCGAATCGTCATAGCGGAAACGGTGCTTGAGGCTGGTGCAGGCCCAGTAGCAGACCAGCCCCGCAATGATGCCGATGACGATGCCTTGCAGGGGCGTGACGAAGCCGGAGGCCGGCGTGATGGTGCCGAGACCCGCGACCGCGCCCGAGATCATGCCGAGTACCGAGGGCTTGCGCCGCGTCCACCATTCGATGGCGCCCCAGGTCAGCGCTCCGGCGCAGGCGGCGAGGTGCGTGGCGATGATCGCCATTACCGCGCGCGAATTGGCTGCCAGTGCCGAGCCGCCGTTGAATCCGAACCAGCCCACCCACAACAGTCCAGTGCCCATCACCGCCAGGGACAAATCGTAGGGCGACAAATTTTCCGAGCCATAGCCGTGACGGCTGCCGAGGACTTTCGCCGCGACCAGCCCGCCCACGCCGGCGCTGAGATGCACCACGAGGCCGCCGGCGAAATCCTGCACGCCCGCTGCGCCGAGAAAGCCGCCGCCCCACACCCAGTGCGCGAGCGGAATGTAGACAAAGATGAACCAGCCGATCGAAAACAGCAGATAGGCCGAGAAGCGCATCCGGTCGGCCACCGAGCCCGCCACCAGCGCCACGGTGATGATCGCGAAGGTCATCTGGTAAAGCATGAACAGCGCTTCGGGGATGGTCTTTGCCGCCGGATTGACGGCGTCCATGCTCATGCCGGCGAGAAACAAGCGATTGAACGATCCGAGCCATGGCCCGTCGCCCGTGAATGCCAGCGAATAACCGAACGCCACCCACAGAATCGAAATCATAGCGACCGCCGCGAGACTTTGCGCCATTGTCGCCAGGACGTTCTTCTTGCGCACCATGCCCGAATAGAACAACGCCAACCCCGGGATCGTCATCATCAGCACGAAGGCCGTGGCGACGATCATCCATGCGGTATCTGCGGCGCTCACCGTCGAAGCGGCGCTGGCCGCGAAGGCCGGCGCGCCTGCTGTCGCGAAAACTGCGATTGCAAAGACCGTCGCCGCACGCGCAGCGTGACGCGAAAGTGCCCCCATTGTCGTTCCCGGCCTTCGCTTCTAGTTGGCTCGCAATGACGAAAAAATCACAGCGCGTCGCCATCGGTCTCGCCGGTGCGGATACGCAGCGCGTGATCGATCGGCGTCACGAAAATCTTGCCGTCGCCGATCTGGCCGGTGCGCGCGGCCGCGGTGATGACCTCGACGGTCTTGTCCGCATACTCCGACGTCACCGCGACTTCGATCCGCAGCTTGGGCAGGAAGTTCACGACATACTCGGCGCCGCGATAGATCTCGGTATGACCCTTCTGGCGGCCGTAGCCCTTGACCTCGGTCACGGTCATGCCGTGAACTCCGATCGCGGTCAGCGCCTGGCGGACCTCGTCGAGCTTGAAGGGTTTGATGATCGCGACGACGAGTTTCATGATGGCTCATCCGCTCCATGGACAATAGGGTCTTAACCGAATTCGAACGGCCAAGTCTGACATCTTTCCGTGCAAATCGCACAAAAAACTTGCAGATCATACGAAAGCCATGTGGAGGATTGTTGCAGCGCGGAGACCTCGGTGCAGACGGCCGGGTTTCGCGTGAACCGGACCACTTGTCTTGCTGACTAAATGATAATTCGGCCGCAAAGGCCGATGTATTTTTGGGAATCTCAATGTCGAACCGTTCGTGGTTTTTTGCCTCGGGAAACACCCAGCAAGGCCCGTATTCCGAAGATCAGTTGCGGGATTTCATCGCCCGGGGGGCGGTGAGGGCCGATACCTTCGTCTGGACCGAGGGCATGTCCGGCTGGCAAAGGGCTGGCGATATTCCAGGCCTCCTGTCCGGCGGTGCGGCCGCTCCGCCCACGCCACCAGTATTCACGCGTCAGGACGAGACTCTGACCGGCGGCGGCGGTTTTACCGGCATCGCGCTTTCGGTGGATTTCAACATCTGGGAGTTGCTCGGGCGCAGCCTGATCTTCGTCATCGGCTTTCTTCTGGTCATTCCCGCGCCGTGGGTGGCTGCAAGCTTCTACCGATGGTTCGTCTCTCAGGTGCGGGTGCCGCAGCGGCCCAATCTCGACTTTACCGGCCAGCCAATGGACATCTGGTGGGTATTCGTGCTGCTCGCGCTGTGTACCTACGCCGGCGTCGCCGGTATTGATTATCTCCGGTTCATCCTGCTTCCGGTGCAGGCCTACCTGTCGTGGATGACGGTCAAATGGATCGTGGCGAACATCAGCTCGAACGGGCAGCCGCTTCAACTTTCATTCCGGGGTGAGGCGCTGCATTACGTCGGCTGGTATGTGCTGCTCAATATCTCGTTCATCACCATCATCGGCTGGGCGTGGGTCACGACGGCGTGGACGCGCTGGATGTTCCGCAACGTCGACGGCACCCGGCGCGAAATCATCTTCAATGCCAGCGGCCTCGAGGTGCTGTGGCGGACACTGGTCTTTGCGATCGGCTGCGCATTCATCATCCCGATCCCGTGGGTGCTCGGCTGGTTCGCGCGCTGGTATGTCTCGCAGATCGCGCTGGCGCCGCGGGCCTGACGCAAACCGCGACCACCTAGCGCCGCTCGCGCACCGAGCCTTCCTGCGCCACGGTAGCGACCAGCGTGCCGTCCTGCTTGAAGATCAGGCCGCGAGTCAGGCCGCGGCCGTTCTGGGCACTTGGCGAATCCTGCGCGTAGAGCAGCCATTCGTCGGCCCGAAACGGACGGTGAAACCACATGGCGTGATCGAGTGAGGCCGACATCATGCGCTTGTCGAACAGGGTGCGGCCGTAGCGCGCCATCACGGCATCGAGCAGCGAAAAATCCGACGCATAGGCCAGCGCGCACATGTGCAACGCCGGATCGTCGGGCAGTTTTGCCGCGGTGCGAATCCAGACATGGATGCGGCCGTCGTCGATCCTCTCACCGAAGTAGCGGCCGAGTTCGACCGGGCGCAGTTCGATCGGCCGGTCCGATTCATAATAGCGGCGGATGAACTCAGGCATCTCCTTGAACATCGGCTGCTTGGCGTATTCTTCGGCCGTCAGTTTTTCCGGCGGCGGCACGTCAGGCATCTTGTCCTGATGGTTGAAGGCGCCTTCCTCTTCCGCATGGAACGACACCATGATCGAGAAGATGGCGTGGCCGTGCTGGATTGCGGTGACGCGACGCGTCGAGTAGCTCTTGCCGTCGCGCAACCGTTCCACTTCATAGATGATCGGGATGGCGGGGTCGCCAGGCAGGATGAAGTAGCAATGCAGCGAGTGCGGCAGGCGGCCTTCGACGGTGCGGCAGGCCGCCACCATCGCCTGTCCGATCACCTGCCCGCCGAACACCCGCTGCCAACTCGTCTTCGGGCTGTTGCCGCGGAACAGGTTTTCCTCGAGCGGCTCAAGATCGAGGATCGAGATCAGGTCGATCAGGCTTTTGGACATCGAGATGCCTTCAATTTATAAGATAGTCACGTCTCTGTATACGCAGCTCGTCATCCTGAGGTGCGAGCGAAGCGAGCCTCGAAGGATGGCTGCCTGCACCGTGGCCCATCCTTCGAGACGCGCGCAAGAGCGCGCTCCTCAGGATGACGGTGGTGCCCTCGCCACGTTTGGTGAACCTGTTTCGCCCGGCTATACTACCGGCGCAAGAGAGCAAGGCGTACCATGACGACACATCGGAGCATTGTCATCTGCGGCGGCGCGTTCGCAGGCCTGGCGCTGGCGCTGGCGCTGCGCCAGGGATTGGGTGCGGACGTCCCGATCGTGGTCGCCGATCCGGCGCTGGCGAAGCGGCCGAGCGGCGATCCGCGCGCCACCGCCATCGTTGCTGCGTGCCGCCGCCTGTTCGAGGCGATCGGGGTCTGGGACGCAGTGGCCGGGACCTCGCAGCCGATCCTTGACATGGTCGTGACGGATTCGAAGCTCGAAGACGCCACGCGCCCGACATTCCTGACATTTGCCGGCGACGTCGAGCCCGGCGAGCCGTTCGCGCATATGGTCGAGAATCGCCATCTGATCGATGCACTTGTGTCACGCGTAGAAGCGGAAGGCGTCGACCTGCGCGCCACGACAGTGACCGGATACGACCAGCAGCCCGGCGGCATCACTGTTTCGCTTGCCGACGGCTCGGCGATCGAGGCAAGCTTGCTGGTGGCCGCCGACGGCGCACGGTCAAAGCTGCGCGAGCGCGCCGGGATCGCCACCCACGGCTGGGAGTATGACCAGTCCGGCATCGTCGTCACCGTCGGCCACGAGCGCGATCATCAGGGACGCGCTGAGGAGCACTTTCTCCCCGCAGGGCCGTTCGCAATTCTGCCGCTCAAGGGAAAGCGCTCGTCGCTGGTCTGGACCGAGAAGCGGGCGGATGCCGCGCGCATCGTCGCGCTTTCGCAAGAGGAATTTCATGCGGAGCTGGAACAGCGCTTCGGCCTGCACCTCGGCGAGATCAAGGCGCTCGATACGCCGCGCGCGTTTCCGCTTCATTACTTTGTCGCGCGCTCGTTCATAGCGGATCGGCTGGCGCTGGTCGGCGACGCGGCGCATGTGATCCACCCCATTGCAGGGCAAGGTCTCAACATGGGCCTCAAGGATGTCGCGGCGTTGGCAGAGACCGTCGTCGATGCTGTCAGGCTCGGCATCGATCCCGGGCAGGCCGACGTGCTCGAGCGCTATCAGCGCTGGCGGCGTTTCGACACCATGGCGATGGGCGCCGCCACCAACACGCTCAATGTCCTGTTCTCGAACGAATCGGCGCTGCTGCGCGGCGTGCGCGACATCGGGCTCGGCCTGGTCGACCGCATGCCGCCGCTGAAGAATGCGTTCATCCGGCAGGCGGCGGGATTGTCCGGCGAGGTGCCACGGCTCTTGAAGGGCGAGGCGCTGTAGCGCCCTTTGTGGCGCGCCGCGTCCCTCAATCGATCTTTCTTGCCTCTTCCGGCAGCATGATCGGAATGCCGTCGCGGATCGGGTAGGCGAGTTTGGCCGAGCGCGAAATCAG
>JBDTCP010000065.1:0-7558 GCA_039923555.1 Nitrobacter sp. | reverse complement strand
AGACCCGCGCCGGCAAGTTCGAGCGGCGTCGCCTTCCACGGCTGATGGATCAGCTTGGGCGGAAGGTCGGCCAGTTCCGGCACCCAGCGCCGCACATAGTCGCCTTCAGGGTCAAACTTCTCGCCTTGCAGTATCGGGTTGAAGATCCGGAAGTAGGGCGCGGCATCCGCACCCGAGCCTGCGACCCACTGCCAATTGGCGGGATTGCTGCCAGCGTCAGCATCGACCAGCGTGTCCCAGAACCACTGTTCGCCATGGCGCCAGTCGATCAGGAGATGCTTGACCAGAAACGAGGCCACCACCATGCGTACGCGGTTGTGCATGACGCCGGTGTGCCAGAGCTCGCGCATGCCGGCATCGACGATCGGATAGCCGGTGCGCCCGCGTTGCCACACACTCAACGCTTCCGGGTTATGTTTCCACGGGAAAGCATCGAACGACGGTTGCAGGTTGCGTTCGGCGAGATCGGGGACATCGAACAGCAGATGGCGACAGAATTCGCGCCAGCCAAGTTCGCTCAGGAATTTCTCGATGCCGCCGGAGAGTTCTGGGTGTTCTGCCGCAGCGAAGCGCGCGGCATGCCAAATCTGCCGTGGGCTGATTTCGCCGAACCGCAGATGCGGAGACAGCCGCGACGTGCCGTCGCGGTCGGGCCGGTCCCGCTCATTCGCATAATCAGCGACGGTGATCTTGAGAAATTTCTTGAGTTGTTTTTGTGCCGACGTTTCGCCCGGCGACCAGGTATCGCGCAGCCCGCCCGCCCAATCGGGCTTCGATGGTTCGAACTGCCATTGCTCAATCGTGTCGCCGTCAAGATCGAGATATCCATTCAACGCGCGCGGGGCGGGCAGCGGTTTTGGCGGATCGCCGATCGCCAGGATGCGCTTCCAGAACGGCGTGAACACCCGCAGGCCGCGCCCGTTCGTGTTGCGAATCGCGGTTGGAGTCACCAGCAGGTCGCCGTTGGATATCTCCGCCGCGACTCCAATTTCATTCAAAGACGCGGCGAGTTGCTCGCTGACCGCGCGATGCGGCGCTTGCGCGATGTCGTTCCAGTATACCGCCGTGGCACTTGTTTCGCGCGCGATTGCGGCAATGACTTCCACCGCCGCACCCTTTCGCAGCAGGAGTTGCGCGCCCCTTTTCCGGAGGTCGGAGTCCAGTGCGCGCAGCGACTGCGCCAGCCACCATCGCGCCGCGCCGCCCAAGGGCCGCGGCTGCGGCGACTTCAACGCCGGACTGTCCTCGTCGAGCACATAGAGCGCCACAAGCGGCGCGCAGGTCGCCGCAGCCGCATGTAGCGCCGAATGATCCGACAACCGCAGATCGTCGCGAAACCAGACGATGACGGGGAGAGGGTTTTGACTAGCCATCAGCAGCTTTAACTCACGCCCCCGACATTGGGTCCATCGGCGCCGCAGTTACAACTTTTCATTGGCCTGATGCGTTCGTCACAGCGGTTTCCACCACGCTCGGTCTTATCATCGCCAAGGCGATCACATCGAAGACTTAGCCGCATCTTCGTTATGAATAAAAAAGGGACGCATGACGCGTCCCTTTGCTTCGGCTATCTGGCGTGTCGAGAAACTTACTTCGGTTGCGGCACGATCCGGATGTACGGCTTGGGCGACTTCCAGCCCTGCGGATAGAGCTTCTTGGCTTCCTCGTCGGTAATGGCGCCGCCGAGGATGACGTCCTCGCCCCGTTTCCAGTCCGCTGGCGTCGAAACGCGATGCTTCGCGCCGAGTTGCAATGAATCGATGGCGCGCAGGATTTCCTGGAAATTGCGGCCGACCGACATCGGATAGACCAGCACGAGCTTGATCTTCTTGTCCGGCCCGATGACAAAGACGTTGCGCACGGTGGCGTTGTCATTGGCTGTGCGCGTGGCGACGTCGCCGGACGTGCTGGCCGGCAGCATGTCGTAAAGTTTCGAGACCTTGAAATCGGTGTCGCCGATCATCGGAAAATTCGGCGCAGTGCCTTGGGTCTCCTTGATGTCCTCGGCCCACTCCGCATGCCTGGCAACGGGATCGACGCTCAATCCGATCGTTTTGACGCCGCGCTTGTCGAATTCAGGTTTCAGGCGGGCTACAGCTCCCAATTCGGTGGTGCAGACCGGCGTGAAATCCTTCGGGTGGGAAAACAAAAGCCCCCAACTGTTGCCCAGCCACTCATGAAAACGGATGTGACCGTCGGTGGTTTCAGCTTCAAAATCAGGGGCGTCAGCGCCAATCGCAAGTGCCATGGTCGACCTCATGTCATTCAAATAACGGGGATTTTGTCTCGTCCCGATCAGTATAGGGCGCGCGGTCGCGGAAGGGAACCGTCTGACCGAAAAGGATAGAACTTTCTTCATTTAGACGAACTGCTGGCATCGCGTTTTGCTCTGCCGCTTGGAGGCGGAAAGATTGCATTGTTCTAATCTGCCGCCTCGAAGTGAAGCCTGCGGAAATTGCGGTGGCCAGAGACGTGGGAATTCAGCACGGTGCCGGCGCGTCCCAGTTGCCGCAACCTGAGCGCCGTCGCAGTGACGTTCCAGCCGAAAAGGCCTTTGTCCCTGGTTTTTCTGTACGACGGAATTGTTACAGCGACGCCTGCGTGCCAGATTATGCATGCTGTCCGGAAAAACAGAATCCCGCCTCGAGGTCGCAAGTCAACAAACACATGTTCAAACGAATTCTGATTGCCAACCGTGGCGAGATCGCCTGCCGGGTCATCAAGTCGGCCCGGCGGATGGGTATTGAAACCGTTGCCGTGTACTCGGAGGCGGACCGCGATGCGCTTCATGTCGAGATGGCCGATGAGGCCGTTCTGATCGGCCCGCCGGCGGCGGCCGAAAGCTATCTCGTGATCGACAAGATCTTGGAGGCTTGCCGCAAGACCGGCGCGCAGGCCGTGCATCCCGGCTACGGCTTCCTGTCCGAGCGCGAGGCATTTCCGCGTGCGCTTGCGGACGCCGGCGTGGTTTTCATCGGACCCAATCCCGGCGCGATCGCCGCGATGGGCGACAAGATCGAATCCAAGAAGGCGGCGGCCAAAGCTAAGGTATCGACCGTGCCTGGGCATCTTGGGGTCATCGAGGACGACAAGCATGCGGTGAAGGTCGCCGATGAGATCGGCTATCCCGTGATGATCAAGGCATCCGCGGGCGGCGGCGGCAAGGGCATGCGCATCGCGCGCTCCACCGCCGAGGTCGCCGAAGGTTTCAGTCTCGCCAAGGCGGAGGCCAAGTCGTCGTTTGGCGATGATCGTATCTTCATCGAAAAATTCATTATCGATCCTCGCCATATCGAAATTCAGGTGCTCGGCGACAAACATGGCAACGTGATCTATCTCGGCGAGCGCGAGTGTTCGATCCAGCGGCGAAACCAGAAGGTTTTCGAGGAGGCGCCGTCGCCGCTGCTCGACGAGACCACGCGGCGCAAGATGGGAGAGCAGGCGGTCGCGCTGGCCAGGGCTGTCAACTACGATTCTGCCGGCACCGTCGAATTCGTCGCGGGGCAGGACAAGAGCTTCTACTTCCTCGAGATGAACACGCGCCTGCAGGTCGAGCATCCCGTCACCGAATTGATCACCGGTATAGATCTGGTCGAGCAGATGATCCGCGTCGCGGCCGGAGAAAAGCTCACGATCGCGCAGAAGGATGTGACGCTGACCGGATGGGCGATTGAATCGCGCATCTATGCGGAAGATCCGTTCCGCAATTTCCTACCGTCGGTCGGGCGTCTCGTCAAATATCGTCCACCGCCAGAGATGAGCCAGGACGGCATCACAGTACGCAACGATACCGGCGTTTACGAAGGCGGCGAGATTTCGATCTACTACGATCCGATGATCGCCAAGCTCGTGACACATGCGCCGTCGCGCGCCGCCGCCATCGAGGCGCAGGCTCATGCGCTCGATGCGTTCTACATCGACGGTATCAGGCACAACATTTTGTTTCTGTCGGCCTTGATGCATCACCCGCGCTGGCGCGCGGGCAATCTCTCGACCGGGTTCATCACCGAGGAATTTCCCAAGGGCTTTGCTGCGCGCGCGCCGGAAGGCGAGATTGCACGGCGGCTAGCTGCGGTGGCGGCTGCGATTGATCACATGCTCGGCGAACGCAAGCGACAGATTTCCGGCCAGATGATCGGGCGCCCGGTGACGCGCGAAGGCCGCCGCGCGGTGTGGCTTGACCGGGACGAAATCCTGCTCGATGTCGCACGTGAGGGCGACACCGTCACCATCCGCTTCGTCGGCGCGGATGGTGGCGTCGGTAACGCGCATCAGTTGGTCTCACGATGGGTCCCGGGCGAGCCAGTCTGGAGAGGCACCATCGACAGGCATCCCGTCGCGATGCGGGTGAGGCCGATCGCAAACGGCATTCGGCTCGCGCATCAGGGGTTTGAGGTTGCGATCAACGTGTTCACCGAAACTGAAGCTGCGTCGGCGCGGCTGATGCCGGTGACGACAGCGACCGATACCGGCAAGAAAATTTTGTGTCCGATGCCGGGTCTCGTCGTCTCGATCGCGGTAACCGAGGGACAGGAAGTCAAAGCCGGCGAGACGCTGGCGGTGATAGAAGCCATGAAGATGCAGAACGTGCTGCGCGCCGAGCGCGACGGCGTGATCAAGAAGATCGTAGCGACCGCGGGATCGACCCTGGCGGTGGATGCGTTGATCCTCGAATTTGCGTGAGACTGCGATGACGTTTCGACAGCGCCGCGAAGCTTTTCGTTTGATCGTCGCGGGCTCGCGGTGCATTCGTTCGGCGCCTATCGCGATCTCGGTGAGATGAGCGAGGTCGTTCGTCAGGTCATGATTCGCGGCCGCGTCCAGGGCGTCGGCTTCCGCTATTGGACAATGCGCGAAGCGATCCGTCTCGGCGTTACGGGCTGGGTACGCAACCGCCGTGACGGGAATGTCGAGGCGTTGTTCGCGGGGCCAGCCGATGCCGTCGCGGACATGATGACGCGCTGCCAGAAGGGGCCGGAGTTCGCGCACGTCGATGCCGTCGAGGATCAGCCCGTGATGGCGAATGCCCTGAAGATGATCCGGCCTGGCGAGCGCTTTTCGCAACTTCCGACGGTGTAGGCAGAGAATCCACGCCACGAAAACCGGACTGCGATTACAGCTTGATGGTCAGGCCGCCGTCTCCGGCAATCGCAGTTCCGAGGGGCCGAAAACTTCCCCGAACGCGTGCTTGAGGGCGATGTCGACATCCGTCAGGCCGACGGGAAGATCGAGATCGACGAGACTGGTGACGCCGTAACGCGAGTCCGTGACCCCGCAAGGCACGATGGCGTCGAAATGGCTGAGGTCGGGTTCGACATTGAGCGAGATACCGTGGAACGACACCCAGCGGTGCAGCCGCACGCCGATCGCCGCGATCTTGTCCTCGTGACCTAGTCCCTTGTCCGGTCGCGCCACCCAGACGCCGACCCGATCTTCCCGCCGTTCGCCCTTCACGTTAAAGGCGCCGAGCGTGCGGATGATCCATTCCTCAAGGCCGGCGACGAATGCTCGCACATCAGGGCGGCGACGCTTCAAGTCCAGCATGACATAAGCGACCCGCTGGCCGGGGCCGTGATAGGTGATCTGGCCGCCGCGCCCCGTTGCGAACAACGGAAAGCGGGCCTGTAGCAGATCGGTTTCGCGCCCGCTGGTGCCGGAAGTGTAGAGCGGGGGGTGTTCTAGCAGCCAGACCAGCTCGGGAGCCTCGCCCGAGGCGATCGCCGCCACCCGCGCTTCCATGCCGGCAACGGCTTCCAGATAGGGCACGGGAGCATCGGACAGCCGCCAGTCAACAGGCTCGCCGGGCGAGGCTGCAAACTGCTTCAAATCGAGCGTCTGGCGGTCATTAACCATTGGCTAACTGTAAACGTGGTGATCTGGTTCTTAGCAATTTTGCATGGTCAGTGAGTCTGTATTCGTGGCGACACTCGATAAAGTATCTGTCGATCTCATGGTGGTCCTGGGGACCACTTCGATGCCCGTTCATCAGGTCATGCGGCTCAGCCGCGGCGCCATCATTGAGCTCGATGCCACCGAGCAAGACGAGGTCAAGATCCTCGCCAACAACCTGCCGGTCGCCAGCGGGGTGGTCGTGGTCAACCGCAATCGCATCGCGGTCGAAGTCAAGCAGATGCTGCCGCGAACGCCGGATCACAGATAAGCCTTTCCAGCGGGACTTGAAGTCCGCACGTCCGGCCCGATGGCCACCTGGGTCAAATGGGTACCTGGATCAAGAGAGCGCCCGAAATCCCTGATTCCAGTGTAGTTCCGGTTCTGGCGGTTTAGCTCCTCAGAGGCATTCAGGCCGGGAAGAACGCCCCGCCGGGCCTTGTCCCCCTCTCATTGTTTTGTTACATCGGCGCCGTCGATCGGTCGGGGCGCCAGCTTCGGCCCGATTTTTCAGCGCTCGTGGCGGAATTGGTAGACGCGCTGCCTTGAGGTGGCAGTGAGTAACATCGTGGGGGTTCGAGTCCCTCCGAGCGCACCACAGGCACTCAAAGTCGAAGTTCAGCGTCTAACAACCCCAAAAAGGGGCATCCTTTCTCAAAGAGAAGCTTCAGAGTTGTCTAACCTTCCCGCGAGGCGGCGAGGGCAACGGCGCGCGCTGTACGGGCAAATGACCCAAGAGAGAAATCCATAAGGAATTTACAAGTGCGCGCGTGTTCGAGCGAGGCGGCGCATTGCCGCGATCGATTGATGTCGAAGTTGCGCCTAGTGTACGGGCGTATGTATCTCCGATTCAGAATGCCGATGTCTCGATGCGCGTTTTCGTCCACTCGCTGACCATCGATCGCGTCATAGCCGGCGAGCGTGCGCGCGCCACAGTTGCGGCCCGAGGGTAGCGGCATGACAGACGGTAAACTTCCTCGCCAAAGCCGGCGCCATCGGGTCCGTGTAAAAGTTTCAACCGCACACCACAGTGATACCGATTTAGCGGCTTGCGACTGGCTGCGTTGCCGAGTTGACATAGGCATTTGAAAGACGGTCCGCGCGATGGCGCGCCGCGGTCAACATCCGCAGCGCCACATCAACACCGAATCGATCGCGCGCGATTGACTGAGCTCTCGCTCTTGCAAATCCAGTGTCGTCTTGTTGACGGTGGTTTACGCTCTACCAAAAAAGTTCATAGCCTTTCTTGTTCAACAGTTGACTCTCGTATCTCTTGTTCAACAAGTTGACTCTTGCATCGCTTCAAAGACGTGCTTCTTCGTATTTATGCCGTTGAATAAAGCGGATCGCACGTCGATCAAGCATCATCCTCTTCGCGAGTCATCGCGATCAATCGCGAGAACTGAGTCAAGTATATTACTGCTCTATGCGAGAGGCGCGGGGGTGCCCCGGCGCTGGCGCTAGAAGTAAATGGAGCGATGTATAGTAAAGGATATATACCCCTTGACGTAGGAAAGCGCCGGACCCACCGGAGGCTGCGTCGCGGATCTCCTGTCGGACCAGACTCCCTCGTCCAGATGGTTGATGCGTAGAGGGGGGAAGTCAGGAAGAAAAGAAAATGATGGCAAATGCAGATAGGGTAGAGTTTGGAAATCGTCTTGCGAAACTT
>JBDTCP010000064.1:0-12653 GCA_039923555.1 Nitrobacter sp. | reverse complement strand
CCGCGACACCGCCCGGCGCGACGGCGCCGGCAACCCCCGCCCCGCCGGATGCACCGACCCCGCCGGGAACGGTAACGCCGGCCACACCAACTCCGCCCCCGGCCGAGGTGCAGACGCCGGCGAACCCGGCCGCAGAGGCCCCGAAACCATCGGCCACGGCACCGGTACATACCGCCGACCCCTTCGGCGAGGAAATGACGCTGACATCGAAGACCGTCCTGACTTTCAGAAGCACCGCGACCTGGGACACTGCGTTCGAAACGCTGATCAATTCCTTCAAGTCGCTGGCGGCGGCGCTCGACAAGCAGGGCGTCAAAGCCACCGGCAACATGATGATCGTCTATACCTCGACCGACGACAATGGCTTCTCGTTTCTCGCGGAAGTCCCGGTCGATCAGGACCTCAAAAATCTGCCCAAGGACATGAGCATGGGCAAATCACCGGAGGGCAAGGCGCTGAAGTTCGTGCATCGTGGCTCCTACGACAACATGGACAACACCTATGAGGCGATCACCAATCACCTCGACGATAAGAAGCTCGAGGCCAAGGATACCTTCGTCGAGGAGTACATGACCGATCCGCTGAAGACCGAGGAAGACAATCTGGTCATCAACGTCTATGTCCCGCTGAAATGAGAGCCGTCATGCAGGTCCGGATTCCTCTCACAATCGCCGTTGCCATCGTTGCCGCTTTGGCCGCGATACCGGCGCAAGCCGATGTGGCGCCTCCGCCGACAATCTCGGTGACCGGAGAGACCACGATTTCCGCGCCGCCGGATCTGGCGCGGATCGAAGCAGGCGTCACCAATGAAGCGAAGACCGCGCGCGAAGCCTCCGATGCCAACAACGCCGCGATGGGCAGGGTTCTGCTGGCGCTCAAGGGCACCGGCATCGATGAAAAGGATTACCAGACCTCGCGGCTGTCGCTTCAACCTGAGAATGCCTCTGGCCGCGTCTCCAGCAGCAATGCGCCGCAGATCGTCGGCTATCGCGCCAGCAACCGCGTCACGATCAAACTGCGCGATGTCAGCAAGATCGCCGGCGTGATCGACGCGGTGACAGCGGCCGGCGCCAACGACATCGGCGGCATCAATTTCATGGTGTCCAACGCGTCGAAACTCCTCGATGACGCCCGCGCCCAGGCGATCGCCGACGCGCGGCGCAAGGCGGAAATCTATGCCAAGGCTGCGGACGTCACGCTCGGCGCGCCTTTGAGCATTTCAGAAGAAGGATCACCAGGACCGATGATGTATCGCCGGGCGGCTGCACCGATGGCAGCGAGCGTTCCGATCGCGCCGGGTGAGGAAACATTGCGCATCGCCGTCAGTGTGACGTGGGCGATCAAGGCGAGGCCGTAACCTTCCTCCTCGCCCCGTTCTTATGGTAAGAGATCGTGTCACGTCTCGCCATCATACGCGGGCTTGACCCGCGTATCCATCGATCTTCACAGAATGCATTTTTCGAAATAGATGGATGGCCGGATCAAGTCCGGCCATGACGACTGTTCTCTGTGGTGTTGCTAACTCTCAAATCTCCACAACCTGCCCGGGCTTCAACACCAGAAACCGCTCGCGCGGAACACCGGCTTCGTCGAGCGCGATGCCAAGCGCATTCTCCGGCGCGTCGATCGCCTCATCGGTCAGTTGGAAGGTGCCATGATGATGCGCCAGCGCCAGCTCCGCACCGCAATCGGCCAGCGCCTTCACGGCCTCCGCCGGGTTCATGTGCTGATCCTTCATGAACCAGCGCGGCTCGTAGGCACCGATGGGTAAAATGGCAGCGCGAAGCGGCCCGTGCATCTCGCGCACGCGGCGGAAGTGGATGCCGCTGCCGTAGCCGGAATCGCAGACGATGTAGACCTTGCCGGCCGGCGTCTCCAGCACAAAGCTCGCCCACAATGCCTTGTTGCGGTCGAACAGACCGCGCGCCGACCAGTGCCGCGTCGACACCAGCGTCACCGCGATCCCGTTGCCGAGATCGATACGGTCCTCCCAGTCGAAGGCTTCGGCGCGGATCGTGCTGTCCGCGGCGCGCATGGTCAGGTCGTTGCCGAGCGGCGTGATCACGCGAGGTGAGAATTTTGCTGCCAGCCGCGAAAGTGTAGCGATGTCGAGATGATCGTAATGGCCATGCGAGACCAGCACGGCATCGATCTTTGGCAGCGCGTCGAATGCGATTCCGGGCGCGTTATGGCGCTTCGGACCCGCGAATGAAAACGGCGACGCGCGTTCCGACCACACGGGATCGACGAGAATATTGAGTCCGCTCGTCTGGATCAGCCAACTTACATGACCGACGAATGAGAACCGGACGATATCGCCGTCAACTCGTCGCGGCGGCGTATCGGCATAAGGTGATGGCACCCAGTCGGGCCAGACCTGGCGCTCGCGCCGGCCGCTGAACTCCCATTGCAGCATCTCGCTGAGCTTCTTCGGCGGCGCGCCGTCGGGATCGAAGAAATGCGTGCCGTCGAAGTGGTCGGAGACGGGGCCAGTTTAGGTTTTCATGCGGAGGCCAAAAATGCGAAAAAACTGGCGGTCGCCCCCAATCTGGCAAAGATCAGCGAGTTCACGCGGGAGGATGCAGAACGCAGGCGCAGCTTCCGACATGGCAATCGGCAGGCTCATTTACAATCAGCCCGCAGTGCTAGGCGATTGCTAAATCGTAATAATCGTAGTAATATCAGCTCGTTGTATGGATATTGGCGGCACCTCCGCCGCGTTCTTTCCTTGACTTGCCTCCCCCTTCGCCGTAAATCCCGGCCACTTCTCGAAAAGACGTCCTTTTCGACCCGCCGACCGGCTCCAGGGCCGGAGGTCAACGCCCGACAGCGCTGTGCGCCCTCGGGCGTAAACGTGTTTGGGTTTGCGTCTCACAGACCCTCGGTCGTCATGCCCGGACTTGTTCCGGGCATCCACGACTTAAATAGTCTTAATCCGAGGCAAGACGTGGATGGCCGGCATAGGCGAGCCCGGCCATGACGAGGACAGGAACGGCTCATGTTCGACAATCTGTCGGAAAAGCTTGGAGGCATTCTCGATCGGCTGACGCGGCGCGGCGCGCTGACGGAAGCCGATGTCGATGCCGCCATGCGCGAGGTGCGCCGGGCGCTGCTCGAAGCCGACGTCTCGCTCGACGTGGTGCGCAGCTTCATCGACAAGGTTCGTGAGCAGGCGATCGGCGCCACTGTCGTCAAGTCGGTGACGCCGGGCCAGATGGTGGTGAAGATTGTTCATGACGAACTGATCGCCACGCTCGGCGACGACAGCCAGACCATCGACCTCAATGCGGTACCGCCCGTCGCCATCATGATGGTCGGCCTGCAAGGCTCGGGCAAGACCACCACGACGGCGAAACTCGCACGCCGCCTGACCCAACGCGACAAGCGTAAGGTCTTGATGGCCTCGCTCGACATCTATCGTCCTGCGGCGATGGAGCAGCTCGCGGTGCTCGGCCGCGATCTCGAGATCCAGACGCTGCCGATCGTCGCGGGCCAGAAGCCCGAGCAGATCGCGCGCCGCGCGATGGAAGCCGGCAAGCTCGGCGGCTACGACGTGGTGCTGCTCGACACCGCCGGCCGCACCACGCTCGACGACGAAATGATGAGCGAAGCCGCGAACATCAAGGCTGCCGCTCAACCGCACGAAGTGCTGCTGGTCGCGGACTCGCTGACCGGCCAGGACGCGGTCAACCTCGCGCGCGCGTTCGATGAGCGCGTCGGCCTCACCGGCATCGTACTGACCCGCGTCGACGGCGACGGCCGCGGCGGCGCCGCGCTGTCGATGCGTCAGGTCACCGGCAAGCCGATCAAGCTGATCGGCACCGGTGAAAAGACCGACGCGCTGGAGGACTTCCATCCTTCGCGCATCGCCAGCCGCATCCTCGGCATGGGCGATGTGATCTCGCTGGTCGAAAAGGCCGCCGCCAATATCGATGCCGAAAAAGCCGCGCGCACCACCGAAAAGATGCGCAAGGGCCAGTTCGATCTGAACGACATGCGCGAGCAATTGTTGCAGATGTCAAACATGGGCGGCATCTCCGGCCTGATGGGCATGCTGCCCGGCGTCGCCAAGATGAAGAACCAGATCGCCGCTGCCGGTCTCGACGACAGGATTCTCAAGCGTCAGGTCGCGGTGATCGATTCGATGACACGGCAGGAGCGCAAGCATCCTGATCTCCTGAAAGCCAGCCGCAAGAGGCGCATCGCTGCTGGCGCTGGTCAGAAGGTCGAGGAGATCAACAGGCTCCTCAAGATGCATCGCAACATGGCCGACATGATGAAGACGATGGGAGCGGGCAAGCGCGGCCCCCTCGCCGGCATCGCCCAGGCCATGGGCTTCGGCGGCGGCGCGTCGATGCCCTCGCCCGAACAGATGAAGGCGCTTGCCGACAAGCTGCCGAAAGGCGCGGACGGCCTGCCGCAACTGCCGAAGGATCTGCCGCCCGGATTGCGCGGCGGCCTGCCTAATCTTCCCGGCCTCACCGGCCTAGGCGGCAAGCCGACATTGCCCGGCCTCGGCTTCCCGAGGAAGAAGAAATGACTTCCGTCACTTTCTCCCACCCCACAGCGTCATCGTTGCGAAGGCGGACGATCCAGTACTCGGTAGCCTATCGTTTCAAGTGGCTGATCCGGGGCTACTGGATGCCCGCCTTCGCGGGCATGACAAATACTTTCACCAGTTCTGATCCATCAATCGAACAACATCAGGAGAACTCCATGTCCGTCGTGATCCGCCTCGCCCGTGCCGGCACCAAGAAACGCCCAGTCTATCATGTCGTCGTCGCCGACTCGCGCTTTCCGCGTGATGGCCGCTTCATCGAACGTCTCGGCCATTTCAATCCGCTGATGCCGAAGGACAACGCCGACCGCCTCAAGCTCGACCTCGACAAGGTCAAGGCCTGGATGGCCAAGGGCGCGCAGCCGTCCGATCGCGTGGCGCGTTTCCTCGATGCCACCGGCGTCAAGAAGCGCGCAGCCCGCAACAATCCGGAGAAGGCCGTGCCGCGCAAGGAACGCAAGGCCGCTGCCGAAGCCGCTGCCAAGGCGTAAGCCTTAGCAGGCCCGCCGTGACATCGCGCATCTGCGTCGCCAGGATCGGCGCTGCGCATGGCCTGCGCGGCGAGGTGCGGCTGTGGACGTTCACCGAAGACCTACTGGCCGTAAAGCATTACGGTCCCCTGTCGACCAGCGATGGCGCGCGTCAATTTGAAGTGACACACGCCCGTCCGGCGAAAGACCACCTCGTTGCGACATTGAAGGGCGTGACCACGCGGGACGAGGCCGAACGGCTCAACGGCGTCGAACTCTACATCGCGCGGGACAAGCTGCCGGCAACGGACGACGGCGAATATTATCATGTCGACCTGATCGGTCTCGCCGCCGTTGACGTGGCCGGCAAGCCGCTCGGAACCGTCGCCGCCATCCACAATTTCGGCGCTGGCGACCTCATCGAGATCGCGCCCGCACAGGGTCCGACGCTGATGCTGCCGTTCACCGATGCCGTGGTGCCGACCGTGGATATCGCCGGCGGACGTGTCGTGATCGAGATGCCCGGCGAGATCGAGGGCGACGGGCCAGATCAGGCGTGACACACCACGTCGGCTTCGTATTCTGCCGTCATCGCCGGACTTGATCCGGCGATCCATCGTTTTAGAAAGATGATGGATACACGGGTCAAGCCCGCGTATGACGCCGTTACGTGATAATTTCCTGGTGCTAGCCCATGTGGCGCGCGACTGTCCTGACCCTGTTTCCCGAGATGTTTCCGGGGCCGCTCGGCGCGAGCCTTGCCGGAAAGGCGCTGGCGGCTGGCATCTGGTCGCTTGAAGCACGCGATATCCGGGACTCCGCCATTGACCGCCACCGCAGCGTCGACGATACCCCCGCCGGCGGCGGCCCCGGTATGGTGCTGCGCGCCGACGTGCTGGCAAAAGCCATTGATATGGCTGACATTTCGCTCGACCGGCCGCGTCTGCTGATGAGTCCGCGAGGTCGGCCATTGGCCCAGTCCCGCATCGTGG
Organism: Nitrobacter sp.; assembly: GCA_039923555.1. Classification (GTDB taxonomy): domain Bacteria; phylum Pseudomonadota; class Alphaproteobacteria; order Rhizobiales; family Xanthobacteraceae; genus Nitrobacter. The sequence goes on along the minus strand of JBDTCP010000064.1, from coordinate 6,633 downwards.
AACTGGCCGCAGGACCGGGGCCGCTGATCCTCTGCGGACGCTTTGAAGGGGTGGACCAGCGGGTCATCGAGGCCCGCGGGCTCGAGGAGGTCTCGATCGGCGACTACGTGCTGTCGGGCGGCGAAATCGCCGCGATGGCGCTGATCGACGCCTGCGTCCGGCTTTTGCCGGGGGTCATGGGCAAGGCGGAATCGGGCACGGACGAGAGTTTTTCGCACGGACTGCTTGAATACCCGCAATATACGCGCCCACAGGAGTTCGAAGGCCACCCGATCCCGGACATTCTGCTGTCCGGCGACCACGCCAAAGTGGCCGCATGGCGACGGGCCGAGGCGGAAGCGCTGACGGAGACCCGCCGGCCCGACCTCTGGGCGGCAAGGAGCCATCAAAATCCGTCAAAAAACACGACGGACGGGTGACAACGCTCCGGCTTTGCCGTATAGCAGCGCCAAATCCGCGCAGCGAGCATGTTCAGGCAAAATGGCATCCGGTTTGCCGTTGGAAAATGTTCTACATAATTGAGCTGCGTGTATTCTTTCGCAAAACCGGTATCCACTTTTGCGGAATACGCGCCACTGGATAGATGAATTCCGCGCAGCCCCCTCAATCGGCCGGGCGCGCCGCCGACGGAGACTTGCAATGAACCTCATTCAGCAGCTCGAAAAAGAGCAGTTCGACAAGCTGTCGGCGACCAAGACCATTCCGGAGTTCGGCCCCGGCGACACCGTGATCGTCAACGTCAAGGTGGTCGAAGGCGAGCGGACTCGCGTACAGGCCTACGAAGGTGTCTGCATCGGCCGCTCCGGCGGCGGGCTCAACGAGAGCTTCACGGTCCGCAAGATTTCCTACGGTGAGGGCGTCGAGCGCGTCTTCCCGGTGATGTCGCCGATGATCGACTCGATCAAGGTGGTGCGCCGCGGCAAGGTGCGCCGGGCCAAGCTGTACTATCTGCGCAACCTGCGCGGCAAGTCGGCCCGCATTGTCGAGAAGAAGACGGACCGCACGGCCGAGGCGAGCTGAGCGCACGCCGCCGCCTCACCTCCGAATCTTTTCGAAAGCGCGGCTCCGGCCGCGCTTTTTTATTGCCTCGAGTACGACTATCTATCCGGAACGCCGCCGAGCGTTCGATTGTCGCGGCGGATGCCGCCATGTTAGAAGATGGAATGGTTCAAGATCAGACCAGCAAGGGCACTAGTACCGCCGATTTGAATTTCCTGCACCACTTGCAGCGGGTTCGTCTTCAGGAAATTCAAATCGAAAGCGGCACTGGTATTATAAAGTTCCTAGTACCCTTTGCTTTCCGAAGTTCGTTAAAGGGGCGTGCGATGTCTCACGAACTTCGGAAAGCGGGTACTAGCCGGTTCGTCGCGCGCATCGTGATCGACGACCGCAGCCGTTTGCCTGGACGCTTCTTCGGACGGTTCGCGACCTCGGCGAGCTGACGCCGCGTCCTCTCGTCAGCAACTCGCGCGCCCATCGCGCGTCCCGTTCAAGAATTTCAGAGGTTCACGTCCATGTCGAAACCGACAACCCTGTACGACAAGATCTGGAACGATCATCTAGTCCACGAGGCCGCGGATGGCACCTGTCTGCTCTACATCGATCGCCACCTCGTCCATGAAGTGACGTCGCCGCAAGCCTTCGAAGGCCTGCGCATGACCGGCCGCAAGGTCCACGCGCCGGAGAAGACGCTGGCGGTGGTCGATCACAACGTTCCGACCACCGATCGTACAAAACCAAATCCAGATCCCGAGAGCATCGAGCAGATCGCGACGCTGGCACAGAACTGCAAGGACTTCGGCATCGAATATTACGACGAGTTCGACAAGCGTCAGGGTATCGTCCACGTCATCGGTCCCGAGCAGGGCTTTACGCTGCCCGGCACCACGATCGTCTGCGGCGACAGCCACACCTCGACCCACGGCGCGTTCGGCGCGCTGGCGCATGGCATCGGCACCTCCGAGGTCGAGCACGTGCTGGCGACGCAGACGCTGATCCAGAAGAAGGCCAGGAACATGCGCGCCGTCGTCGACGGCCAATTGCCCGACGGCGTAACCGCCAAGGACATCATTCTCGCCATTATTGGAGAAATAGGCACCGCGGGCGGCACCGGATACGTGCTGGAATACGCAGGCGAAGCAATCCGCGCGCTGACCATGGAAGGCCGCATGACGGTCTGCAACATGTCGATCGAAGGCGGCGCGCGCGCCGGCCTCGTCGCGCCGGACGAGAAGGCCTACGAATTCCTGAAAGGCCGTCCAAAAGCGCCGAACGGCGCCAACTGGGACGCGGCAATGCGCTACTGGGAAACGCTGCGCAGCGACGATGGCGCGCACTTCGATCACGAAATCCGACTCGACGCAGCCAAGCTGCCGCCGATCGTGACCTGGGGCACCAGCCCAGAGGACGTGATTTCAGTAACGGGAAAGGTGCCGAACCCCGGCGACATCGCCGACGAAGCGAAGCGGCTCTCCAAGGAGCGCGCGCTGCATTACATGGGGCTGACCGCAGGCACGAAGATCACCGACATCAAGCTCGACCGCGTCTTCATCGGCTCCTGCACCAACGGCCGCATCGAGGATCTGCGCGCGGTGGCGAAGATCGCCGACGGCAAGACGGTGAACGCCGGTGTCAGCGCCATGATCGTGCCGGGCTCAGGCCTCGTGAAGGAGCAGGCGGAAGCCGAAGGCCTCGACAAAATTTTTATCAAGGCGGGCTTCTAATGGCGCGAACCGGGCTGCTCGATGTGCCTTGCGATGAATCCCGACAAGCTGTCGCCGGAGGAGCGTTGCGCCTCGACCTCGAACCGCAATTTCGAGGGCCGGCAAGGTTTCAAGGGCCGCACGCATCTCGTATCGCCGGCGATGGCGGCGGCCGCCGCCATCGCCGGACATTTTGTCGACGTGCGCGAGTGGCATTGATCTTCGCCAGCCGATCGAAAAAAGTCGTCAACAGGGTGCGACGGCCAATCCAGCCTGCCTCGGCTGGTATATTGCGTTTGCCGCGAAATCCCTGCACTCCTAGATCATCATGAAAAAAACCAAGACCAAAGCCCCTGCCCGTAAGGCAGCAAAAACGTCGCGCCCATCCGCCAAAGCGAAGGCACCGGCGAAGGCGCCCACAAGGACGGTCCCCAAGACGCCAGCAAAGCCGGCGGGGATAACGAAGGTCAGCAGCAAGGCCGCGCCGCGTGCGGCCGAAAAGCCGGCTGCGACGGCGCCTCGCAAGGCTCTCACTCTCCCGGCGAATCTGGCTCCCGCCGTCACCGCTCCTATTCCCGCGCCCACGGCCGTGCCGCCGGCGGCTGCAGCTATGGCACCCAAACCGGTATCCGGTCCTGCGTCCCGCGCCGATGTGCCGCCCGAAACCGGCTTCACGCTGCTGGTCGACGGGCATTTCAAAAAACAGTTCGAGACGCTGGCCCAGGCGAAATTGGCCGGCACCGAATTGAAGTCGCGTTTTCCGATGCTGCGGATCGCCGTGTACGACGCTGCGAACAGGACGCGGCTACCGGTCTGATCGGCATCGCCACAACACCGGCGCGCGACAGCCTTGGCGCGAATCCGCTACACTTCCGCGCCATGCCCCGCGCGCCTGCAAAACCCGTTCCGCTCTCCACAGCTTCCGCCCGCCGCATCTGGCTGCACGCGCAGCGGCTCGACGAACGCAGCCCTTTCGGCGAAGGATCGCAGGCGGTCGCCGATGCGGTTGCGCATCTCGGCTATGTCCAGATCGACACCATCAACGTCATCGAGCGCAGTCATCATCATATTCTGTTCACGCGCATTCCGGATTACCGGCGCGCGGACCTGTGGCAGGCGCAGACCACGGACAAGAGTGTGTTCGAGTACTGGACGCACGCGTTGGCCTACGTGCCATCAGCGGATTTCCGTTTCTTCATCGCGAGCATGAAACTGCACCGACGCGAGGGCCACCGCTGGTTTCAGACGGTGACATCGGCCGACACTCGCAAGGTGATGCGACTTGCGCGGCGAGGTCCGCTGTCGATCCGCGACATCGAGGACGATGTGCTGCGGGAGAAGGATCATGCCTGGGCCAGCCGCAAGCCGTCGCGGCGCGCGCTGCAACTGGCGTTCTTCACCGGCGCGCTGACAATCAGCGAACGCAACGGCATGCTCAAGACCTATGATCTGACGCTACGGCATTTCGGCTGGAAGAAGATGCCAAAAGCGGCTTCGCGCGCGGAAACCACGGCCTATCTGCTCGACCGCGCCTTGCGCGCACAGGGACTTGTTTCGCTGGATTCGATCTGCCATCTCGATGCGCCGCGCAAGTCTGACATCCGCAAGTTGATCGCAGCGCGGGAGCGGCGCGGAGAGCTTGTCCCCACTGCCCTCGACGGCGCAGGCAAGCAGGAGCATTGGGCCGCGCCCGAAGCGCTCGAGACGACGGCAAACATAAGCGACGCCGGTCTCGTGCACATCCTGTCGCCGTTTGACCCGCTGATGATCCAGCGCAGGCGCACGCATCTCATTTTCGGCTACGAGCACCGCTTCGAGGCTTATGTACCGAAGGAGAAGCGCAAACTCGGCTATTTCGCATTGCCGGTCCTGGCCGGCGACAGAATCGTTGCGGCGCTCGATCTCAAGGCCGACCGCAAGGCGCGCAAGGTCTTGATTCAGAAGTGGACGTGGATCGGCGACGCCGCGGCAAGAAAGGCGGACGGCCAACGCAAGGAATTGAAGCGGCAGATCGAAGACGAACTCGATCGTTTCGCGCGCTTCCAGCTAGCAGAGAAGGAGATGCCGTCGTCCTGAAGCGGATGGGCTTCGACAGAAACCTCAAATCGTCTACCAGGACGGATCGAGACCGTAGCCGGAGTTGAACGGAAAGAACGGCGCAGGTCCCTGCGGCACATAATAATACGGCCGCTCGTAATAAGGCCGATACGGGCCGCGCACATAAACACGCGGGCGATGGTGCCGATGACGATGTACGCGGTGGACGCGATGGACACGCCGCGCCGCGCTGACGTCGGTCGGCACCTCGGATGCCTCGGCGACACCGGTGGCATGCGAGGACGCCGTTGCGCGATCGATGGTTGCCACAGCAAACAACGCCGTGACCGCTGCTGCGAAGCTCACCCCGACAAATGTCTTCATGGCCATTCCTTCGACAGGCAATGCCGACGCAGAGTGCGTGGCCGGATCATGCGCCGCCGCCGATCATATCGGGGTGGCCGCATAAAAAACAGGCCCGCATAGCGGGCCTGTTCACCATGGGCGGCGCTCACTTCGCTAACCACCCAAATCGGATCATCAGCGCCAGTGGCGATGGTGATGACGATGGTGGCGATGATGCCGCCAATGGTGATGCCGGTGATGCCGCCAGTGCACTTCCGTCGTCAGCTTGCCGGCGTCGCCCTGCGCGGTAGTGGCAATGCCCGGATTGACCGGCGTCGCCGCCTGCGCCTGCTGCGCAGGAGCCGCGACGACCAGAAGCGCGGCGACGGCGGTAAATCCTAGAATTCTCTTCACGTGCATGTGGATCTCCTTGGGGGATGGAACACGGCCCTAATGACGCACGGCAGCAGATAGTTCCAACCGGCCGCAGTACGCACAATAAGCTAGGAGCGCCTATCTGAATGAGACGTGAATGCGCCCGCCGCAAATCACGAACGGCGGCGAGGCGGAGACGCACGCACGCGGCTGCGCCGATTCCTTGGGACAACGGATTTTATGGAAAACAGGCCGAACGACTCCTGCGTCGGATCGTCAGCCGTGGCGCCAGTAACAGTTCATCCGCGGAACGACCACCGTGCCGCTCGGGCGAAATTCCTGCACATAGTACGCGGTGCAGTCCCGAACCGCGTCGGGACCCGGATTGTAGCTCGGATAGACCCCGCGCTCGTCCTCACGATAGATGTGCACGCGCGGCCGCCGCTTGCGGGTCTGGGCCGACACGTCGGATGGCGCGGCACGATCCGCGCTCCTCGCGGCGGGTTGCGCCTGCGCGCCGCACACAAACAGCAGCGCGCTCGGCACCAGCAGCAACAGCATCGCCACTCCCACCGCAAATCCCGCCGCTGTCATCCTGACGCCCATCGCCGTGGCCCCGATTACCCCTGTTTGCAGCGAACGGTCTCCGATTGCCGCGCCCGCGTCAACCGAAAGGCCGCTTCGATCGCAAAAAACGGTGCCGTCACGGTGAAACACGGGTTAAACAAACGCCATGTGGACATCCGCCAAGGCCCCCTCACTGGCTGACATGGAAACCATGGCGCACGAGGTATTTGCGCGCCTGCCCGAGCATTTCCGGCGGCTGTGCGAGGGCCTCATTATCCGCGTCGAGGATTTCCCGACCGACGAGGTGTTGGACGAGTTGAAGGCCGATAGCGAATACGATCTGCTGGGACTGTTTCAGGGCACCGGCCTGCCGTTCCAGAGCCACGATGACATTGCCCGGTTGCCCAATCTTATCTGGCTCTACCGCCGTCCCATCCTCGACTACTGGGCCGAGCATGACGAAAGCCTGGATCATATCATTGGCCATGTGCTGGTCCACGAAATCGGCCACCATTTCGGGCTGTCCGACGCCGATATGGAGGCGATCGAGGCGGACGCGGCAGGTTAGCCCTGCATAAATGACCCTTGGATCAAACCCGCGATCGGG
>JBDTCP010000063.1:0-2034 GCA_039923555.1 Nitrobacter sp. | reverse complement strand
ACCGGCTCGTTCATGGACTACGCCATGCCACGCGCGCATGACGCGCCGCCGATGACGGTCGGCAATCATCCCTCGCCCGCGAAATCGAATCCACTGGGCACCAAGGGCTGCGGCGAAGCCGGCTGCGCCGGCAGCCTCTGCACCGTGGTCAACGCTGTCATCAACGCACTGTCTGATCACGGCATCACCCAAATCGATATGCCGCTGACGCCCGAGCGTGTCTGGCGCGCGATACAGGATGCAAAGAAGACCAAAGTGGCGTGAAGGATCGGGCCGATCTTCCACGATCGATTGAATCGCTCTCTCGTGGAGAGTGCCAATAGCCTGTTCCATCCGTGTTACGGCTCGCAATCCTCTGCGACTTGGGCTACACGCGCTGCCACAATACTCTCGCAGCCAGATGATCCATCATTGACCTCCATTCGTATCTACATTGACGCCGATGCCTGCCCGGTGAAGGACGAGATTTATCGCGTCGCAGAGCGTCATGGCCTGCCGGTCAGTGTGGTCGCGGGCGGGTATATCCGCGTGCCCGACGATCTTCTGATCGAGCGTATCGCGGCCGGACCCGGCATGGATGCCGCCGATGACTGGATCGCGGAACGCGCCGGCAAGGACGATATTGTCATCACGGCGGACATTCCGCTGGCGAGCCGCTGCGTCAAGGCGGGCGCCAGCGTGATCGCGCCGAACGGAAAGCCGTTCACGGAGCAGTCGATCGGCATGACGCTCGCTGTCCGCAACCTGATGACCGACCTGCGATCAACCGGTGAAGTCACCGGCGGGCCGCGCCCGTTCCAGCCGCGTGACCGCTCGGCATTCCTGTCAGCGCTGGACCAGACCATCCGCCGCATCCAGCGCGGGGCATGATCCCGAAAGTGGACTCCGGTTTTCGGACAAGATCATACCCAAACAAACGCAAACGCTCTTGCAGAATTGAATAGAAAATCCATGGCGCCGCCGCTGATCCAGATGAAAGACATCGCGCTGACCTTTGGCGGCACGCCGCTGTTGTCAAGCGTCGAACTCGCGGTGTCGCAGTCCGAACGTCTCTGCCTGATCGGCCGCAACGGCTCCGGCAAATCGACGCTACTCAAGATCGCCGCTGGCCTCGTCGAGCCCGACAGCGGCAGCCGCTTCGTGCAACCCGGCGCCACCGTGCGCTATCTGCCGCAGGAGCCGGATTTTGCCGGCTTCAAAACCACGCTCGCCTATGTCGAAGCCGGGCTCGGCCCCGGCGACAACACCTATCAGGCGCGCTATCTGATCGAACAACTCGGCCTCACCGGCGAGGAGGATCCCGCGCATCTCTCCGGCGGCGAAAGCCGGCGCGCGGCGCTGGCGCGGGTGCTGGCGCCCTCGCCCGACATTCTGCTGCTCGACGAGCCGACCAACCATCTCGATCTCACCACCATCGAATGGCTCGAAGGCGAACTTGCCTCGCGCCGCGGCGCGCTGGTGCTGATCAGTCATGACCGAAGGTTTCTTTCCAACCTCTCGCGCAGCACCGCCTGGCTCGACCGCGGCCAAATCAGGCAAATTGACCGCGGCTTCGCGAAATTCGAGGAGTGGCGCGACGAGGTGCTGGCGGAAGAGGAACGCGACCAGCATAAGCTCGACCGCAAGATCGTCGCGGAGGAGCACTGGCTGCGCTACGGCGTCTCTGGACGGCGCAAGCGCAACGTCAAGCGGCTCGGCAATCTCCATGCGTTGCGCCAACAGCGCCGCGATTTCCGAGGGGCTACCGGAAGCGCCAGTCTAGCGGCCGCCGAGGCTGACAAGTCGGGCAAGCTCGTGATCGAAGCCAAAAATATCGGCAAGTCGTATGGCGATCGGACGATCATCGAAAGCCTCTCCATCCGCGTCCAGCGCGGTGACCGCATTGGCATTGTCGGCCCCAACGGCGTCGGCAAGACCACGCTGATCAACCTCCTGACCGGCGCGGATGCACCCGACAGCGGCACGATCCGCCTCGGCGCCAATATCGAGATGGCAACGCTCGACCAGCACCGCGAAAGCCTTGATCCGAAATCG
>JBDTCP010000062.1:0-10414 GCA_039923555.1 Nitrobacter sp. | reverse complement strand
GCGACTGGACCGACTATCAGCTGACCTTCACCTGGATGGGAGGGCTCGAGGCGCTGCATCTCGCCTGCGCCTTCGACATGAAGATTCCCGCTGTTCGCCGCAATGAAGTTCAACGCATCATCGCCGCGATCAACGAGCAATTATGGATCGGACATTTCGATATCTGGACCCAGACCGGCATGATCATGTACCGGCAGGCGCTTGTGCTTCCCGACGGGCTGATCGCCTCCAATGCGCAATGCGAAGCGATGCTGGCCGGCGCCATCCATGCCTGCGAGCGCTATTATCCGGCACTGCAGTTCGTGGTCTGGGCGGGCAAGTCCGCGGCGGAGGCGATGCACGCCGCGATGTTCGACACCGAGGGCGAGGCGTAACGCCTCCAGATACGCAGCGTTCCAGAGGCGATTACGTTCTACTCTCCGCCGTCATGCCCGGCCTTATGCCGGGCATCCACGTCTTACGATCTTCTCCAGACAAGACATGGATGGCCGGGACAAGCCCGGCCATGACGACTAATATGCTGCAATCAGAAACGTTGCCCGGAATATTGTGATGACATCGAGCCCGTCAGACGCTCTCGCAAATATCTCCGGCACAATCATGCTCGCCGGTGCGGGGAAGATGGGCGGCGCGTTGCTGACCGGATGGCTCGCGCGGGGACTTGATCCGAAACGTGTCGCCGTGATCGAGCCGCATCCCTCCGATGAAATTCACGCGCTCGGCGCGGCAGGCGTGCGATTGAACCCAACAGCGAAGGATGCCGGTGCCGTCACGGCGCTGGTGGTCGCGGTTAAACCGCAGACGTTTCGCGACGCCGGCCCGGCGCTGCGCCCTTTCGTCGGCGCATCGACGCTGGTCGTCTCGATCATGGCAGGCACCACGATCGCCGTGCTTGACGCGGTCTGCGGCGGCAACATCGTCCGCGCCATGCCGAATACGCCGGCCGCGATCGGCCGCGGCATCACGGTCGCAGTCGCCGCAAAACCTGTGAACGCGCAGCAGCGCGCTACCGCCGACGCGTTGCTGCGCGCCACGGGGGCCGTGGAATGGGTCGATGACGAAGCGCTGATGGATGCGGTGACCGCCGTATCGGGATCCGGACCGGCCTACATCTTTCTGCTCGCCGAGGAGTTGGCGCGTGCCGGCGTCGCCGCCGGTCTGCCTGCCGATCTCGCCGCGAAGCTGGCCCGCGACACTGTCGCCGGTTCAGGCGAGTTGCTGCACTGCTCCGATCTTGACGCTGCGACGCTGCGCCAGAACGTTACCTCGCCAGGCGGGACCACGGCCGCGGCGCTTGGCGTGCTGATGGGCGAAAACGGCCTCAATGAGCTAATGACGCGCGCGGTGGCCGCGGCGACGGCGCGTTCGAAGGAACTGGCGAAGTAAGAAATTCGCTTGCTTCGTTGTCCTGCTTTTCCCTCTCCCCTTGTGGGAGAGGGTGCCTGAGTGCGAAGCATCGAGGGCGGGTGAGGGGTATCTTAAAATCGGGAACGAGCCCTCACCCGGCTCGCATCTAGCGATGCTCGCCACCCTCTCCCACAAGGGGAGAGGGAAGAAAAAGCTACACCGGCACCCGCACCGTCGCCCGCAGGCCGCCCATCGGACTTTCGCCGAGCGTAATATCGCCACCATGGGAGCGCGCGATGTCGCGGGCGATAGCAAGGCCAAGGCCGGTGCCGCCCTCGTCCTGATTGCGCGCGTCGTCGAGCCGCAGGAACGGTTTGAAGACTTCCTCGCGCATGTCCTGCGGGATACCCGGACCATCATCGTCGATCATTACCGTAAGCCAGCGATGATCGCGATGGCCGTTGATCGCAACGGAGTCGGCATGCCGCGCCGCGTTCGACACCAGATTGCCGAGGCAGCGCCGAAACGCCGCCGGCTTGACGGTGACAACAGGCAGTCCGTGAAAGTTCACCGTCGCGGCATGACCATTGCGCTCGGCGTCACCACGCAAATCCTCCAGCGCCACGGACATGTCGGTCGGTTGCGCCTGCTCGCCGCTGTCGCCGCGCGCGAATGCGAGGTAGGCCTCGAGCATCCCATGCATCTCGTCGACATCCCTGCGCATGCCGTCGACTTCCGGACTGTCACCGATCAGCGCCATTTCCAGCTTGAAGCGGGTCAGGATGGTACGCAGGTCATGCGACACGCCGGCCAGCATCGTGGTGCGTTGCTCGATGCTGCGCTCGATACGCACCTTCATTTCGATGAACGCCTGCGCCGCTCGCCGGACCTCGCGCGCGCCGCGCGGCCGGAAGTTCGGCGCGTCGCGGCCCTTGCCAAAACTCTCGGCTGCATCCGCCAACCGCAGGATCGGCCTGATCTGGTTTCGCAGGAACAGCACCGCGACGAACAGCAGGATCGAAGACGTGCCCAGCATCCAGAAAATGAAGATTTCCGAATTTGACGCGTAGGCAGCGCTGCGCTGGGCGAACACCCGCATCACTGCGTCATCAAGCTGAATCCGAACCTCCACCAGATTGGACCGGCCAACCGTGTCGATCCAGAACGGCTTGCCGATCTGCCTGCCGATCTGCACCGACAGCGATTGGTCGAGCAGCGAGAAGAATGGCTTCGGCCCGGGCGGAGGCATATCACCCGATGGCAAAAAATCGACCACCAGCCCGAGCCGCTGCTGCGCGATGCGCCGGATCCTCGCACGATCCTTGTCCTGCGGGTATTCCTTGTAGACGTCGATTAGCGCGGCGATATCCTGCACAACCGCCCCCGACAGCCGCCGCGTCACCGTGTTCCAGTGCCGCTCCAAAAACACGAACGCCACCACCGATTGCAGCACCACCATCGGCACGATCATGATCAGCAGCGCGCGGGCATAGAGTCCCTTCGGCATCCAGTTCTTGAATGCCTGCCCCATCCGGCCGTTGGCCACCGCGAGGCGTCGTGAAGCGGTGCGGATCAGCGTCAGACCGGTATCGAGCGTGCTCATGGTCGGCGGCTCAAGGCGCTGCAACCAGGCGATAACCGACTCCGCGCACCGCCTGGAGAAATAACGGATTGGCCGGATCGCGCTCGATCTTTCGCCGTAGCCGGTTGATCTGCACGTCAACGGCGCGTTCGTTCACGGTGCCGCCGCCATTCAGTTCCCCCCGGCGGACCGTTTCGCCGGGCGTGGCGGCGAGCACGCGCAACATCTCGCGCTCGCGATCGGTGAGATGGATGACATCGTCGCCCTGTCTCAGTTCGCCGCGCTCCAGGTGATAGATGTAGGGTCCAAACGCAATCGACTCGGTTCGCGCTACCGGCAGCGGCGTCGTGCGCTTGAGAATATTGCCGATACGCAGCACCAGTTCGCGCGGCTCGAACGGCTTGGCGACATAGTCGTCGGCACCGATCTGCAACCCCTCGATGCGGCTCTCGGCTTCGTGCCGCGCCGTCAGCATGATGATCGGAACCGAGGACGAGGTGCGGATGAAGCGGGCGAGATCGAAGCCGGTTTCGCCAGGCATCATGACATCGAGAATCAAAAGGTCGAAAGACAACCCGAGCAGTTTCGAGCGGGCGGCCTTGGCGCTCATGGCGGTGGTGACGCGATAACCCTCTCCCGCCAGAAAACGCGATAGCAGATCGCGGATACGCCGATCATCATCGACCAGGAGCAGATGCGGGGCGTCGTCAGCCGGTCTTACCGGCGGCCGCGCGACCGTTGCTGTCATGCCTTCACCATCTTGCCGCCGCTCCGCAGGATCGCCTCCAGCACCTTGTCGGGGTCGTCGTGGTCGATCATCCCCAACAGAAACGTGCGAACTGCCTCGGCGCCGGATGCATCGAGGCCTTGCAGCGCGCGCACGATGCGGTCGGTCTGCAGGCCGGCGAGTTTCGCCACCAGCGCCTCGCCCTTCGGGGTGGCGAAAAGAAGGCGCTGACGCCGGTCGGCGTCGCCTGACTTCTGCACAATATAGCCTTCATCAAGAAGCTGCTTTAGCACCCGTCCCAGCGATTGCTTGGTGATGCGCAGCACGTCGAGCAGATCCGCGACCTTGAGGCCGGGATGACGGTGGACAAAGTGCATCACGCGATGATGCGCGCGCCCGAAACCGAATTCCTCCAGCACATGGTCCGGATCGCCGACGAAATCGCGATAGGCAAAGAACAGCAGTTCGATGATGTCCCAGCGCGTTTCCGCGGGCCGAGACGCGGACGCCTCTGACCTGGCCATGGCTGTGGAACCAAGCGATAAATTTATGTCAGCCATAGTGACGTATCTCGGTTTTAATGTTACAAGACCAAAGTCCACGACGAAATATTGTGTCTCTTCGTGGAGAGCCTTCCCGAATACGACTCGGTAGTCGAGCGCTGAGGAATTCTTTCATCCGTGCGATTGTCGAGCGGCATTTGGGTCAACATACTGGACTTCGCGCCTTCCGCCAAAGCGGAAACCGGCCTTCGGACTGGCGAGCAAGGGCGAGGAGGTTACAACTGCCATCGCAAGGACTGCTTCAAAGCGGGGGAGAAGACCCATGGGGGTTTCGTTCGATAACGTCGATGGCGCGACACGGTTGAAATTCGACGTCCAGCCGATGGCCAATCCAACGCCCGCGAGCGCGCGCGCGGCGAAACTCGCAGACCCCGGCTTCGGACGGGTTTTCACCGATCACATGGCGATCGTCCGCTACAATCACACCGAGGGCTGGCATGGCGCATGCACCGAATCCCGCGCCAATTTTCCGCTCGATCCGGCAACCGCGGTACTGCACTACGCGCAGGAGATTTTCGAGGGACTGAAGGCCTACAAGCGCGACGACGGTGGCGTGAACCTGTTCCGCCCCGACGCCAACGCCCGGCGCTTCCGCAGTTCCGCCGAGCGCATGGCCATGGCGCCGTTGCCCGAGTCCGTATTCATCGAAGCGGTCGAGCAACTCGTGCGCATCGACCGCGACTGGATTCCGGGAGGCGAAGGCAGCCTGTACTTGCGGCCCTTCATGATCGCCAACGAGGTGTTCCTCGGTGTGAAGCCGTCCGCCGAATACATCTTCGCCGTCATCGCTTCACCGGTCGGCTCCTATTTCAAAGGCGGCCCTGCACCGGTGTCGATCTGGGTGTCGGAGAATTATACCCGCGCCGCGGTCGGCGGAACCGGCGCCGTCAAATGCGGCGGTAACTACGCCGCGAGTCTGCGCGCGCAGGCTGAAGCCATCGACCACGGCTGCGATCAGGTCGTTTTTTTGGATGCGGTCGAGCGCCGCTACATCGAGGAACTCGGCGGCATGAACATCTTCTTCGTGTTCGACGACGGTTCGCTCTTGACGCCGCCGCTTGGCACCATACTGCCAGGCATCACTCGCGACTCGATCATCGCACTGGCAACGGACGCTGGTACACGCGTGCGCGAGGAGGCCTACACAATCGATCAGTGGCGCGCTGATGCCGCCAGCGGCAAGCTGAAGGAAGCCTTCGCCTGCGGCACCGCTGCGGTCATCTCGCCGATCGGCAAGGTGTGCTCCGCGAGCGGCGATTTTCTCATCAGCGGCGGCGCGGCCGGCCCGGTCGCGATGGGCTTTCGCAAGAAACTGGTCGACATCCAGTACGGCCGCGCGGCCGACCCACATGACTGGATCAAAAAGGTCTTTTGACTAGGCGGCGGACAATTCCGCCGCTAGAAAAGCCACCATCATTTTGATGGATAGGCACCATCTGAGCGCAGCGACCTCCCTCCCCCGCTTGCGGCCCGCGCCGCGAGCAGCGCTGAGAAGGTTGGGGAGGGGGCTGTTCAGCAAAGATGCCCCCACCCGACCAGCTTCGCTGCGCTCCGCCGGTCGACCTCCCCCGCAAGCGGGAGAGGTTAAAACAAACGCTACAGCGCATCGGCCTCGATCCAGAACACCTCGCCCTCGGACTCCTCGGTGTCGAGCCAGAGCATATCCGCGCCCGGATAGGCTTTTTGCAGCGCCGGCCTGCATCGGCCAACCTCGCACAGCAGACCGCCGCCGGATATGAGATGGTCGCGCGCACCGTCGATGATCCGCCGCACCAGATCGATGCCGCCGGCACCGCCGTCGAACGCCATCCTCGGTTCCGCAAGGCACTCGCGCGGCAGGCCCGCCATTCCCTTCGCATCGACATACGGCGGGTTCGAGATAATGAGATCGTATCGCTGGCCCCCGACTGCCGCAAACAGATCGCCCTGCGCCAGCGTGATCCGATCTTCAAGACCGTGCTCCCGCACATTGCGCGCGGCCACTGCGAGTGCGTCTGCCGACAGGTCGGCCGCATCGACCGTCGCTTTCGGAAATGCGCGCGCGGCCAGAACGGCAAGGCATCCCGAGCCGGTGCAGAGATCGAGTACGCGGGTCACCGTCGCGGGATCGCGCAGACGCAGCACATCGTCATCGCCGAAATGCGAATCCAAAAGTTCTCCGATGAACGAACGTGGCACGATCACGCGTTCGTCGACATAGAACGGCAATCCGCGCATATACATCTTGTTGACGAGATAGGCGGCGGGCTTGCGGGTTGCAATGCGCTGCTCGACCCAGCCGAGAATGCGCTGGCCTGTCGCCTTGGGCACGCGTCGCGCGGCCAGCGGCTCGACCTCGTCCGGATGCAGGTGCATGGCCTCCCCGACCAGGAACGCCGCCTCGGCAACGGGATCGGTGGTGCCATGCGCGAAGGCGACGCGTGCGCGTTTGAGCTTTGTGGCTGCAAAGCGGACATAGTCGAAAATCGTCGCGAGTTCGGGCGCTGCAGCCTTGTCGGCTCGGGGTTTTGCAACTTTGGGTATAACCCGCGCCGGCTGATGCTTTTTGGCTGAGGTACTGCTCGCAGCTTTCGGTCGTCCCCCGCGCGCGGCGGTCTTCGCCATCAGGGTTTGGCCCAGCGTGCGGCGGCGGAATCGTCGCGATCGTGGGCGTCAACCCAACCGGAGCCGGACGCGCCCTCCTCGCGTTTCCAGAATGGCGCGCGGGTTTTGAGATAGTCCATCAGAAACTCGGCGCCCTGAAACGCCGCCTCGCGATGCGATGACGCCGTAACCACGAGAACGATGTTCTCGCCCGGCACGATCCGGCCGAAGCGGTGAATGATGGTGAGGCCGGTGAGCGGCCATCGCGCCAGCGCCTCCTCGGCATGACGCGCGATCTCGGCCTCCGCCATGCCCGGATAATGTTCGAGCGTCAGCGCTGCGATCGCATCACCGCCCTCGTCGCCCCGGCAGATGCCGCTGAAACTCACGACCGCACCAATATCGGTGCGGCCGCGCGACAGCGCCGCGATCTCGTGGGCGACGTCGAAGTCGGCTTCCTGCAGGTGAATAGTCACGGGAACGGTCATGGACGAAGCCGCCGTTAACGGATCAGCCGCCGGTCATCGGCGGAAAGAAGGCAATTTCACGTGCGCCCGCGATCGTCGTGTCCTGCTTGACGTGCATCCGGTCGATCGCGGCGCGGATCACCTTCGGCTTCTCGAACGCGTGGGCATATTCCTCGCCCCGCTGCGACAACCATGCGATCAGATCGGCAACCGTGGCGACAGCCGGCGGCGGATCGAGCGCTTCCTCGGCCTTGCCGACTCGTTCGCGCACCCAGGCAAAATAAAGCACCTTCATCTTTCATCCTCCTTGATGAGATGATGAATGCCGGCGCGGAAATAGTCCCAGCCGGTATACATGGTGAAGATCGCCGAGATCCACAACAGCAGAAGCCCGAGTTGGGTCACGAAAGGAAACACCAGATCGCCCGCCTCGCCAGCCAGCAGAAAACCAATCGCGATCAGTTGTACCGTGGTCTTCCACTTCGCGAGCTTGGTTACCGGGACGCTGACGCGCAGTTCCGCGAGATATTCGCGCAGGCCCGACACCAGAATCTCGCGGCATAAAATCACGATCGCAGCCCACAGCGTCCAGCCATGGATGATGCCATCCGCCGCCAGCATCAGCAGGCAGGATGCGACCAGAAGCTTGTCGGCGATCGGATCAAGCATCTTGCCGAAGGCCGACTGCTGGTCCCAGATCCGCGCATAATAGCCGTCGAGAAAATCGGTGACGCCGGCCGCGATGAATACCCCCAGCGCCACCCAGCGCAGCCACAGCGGCCCGTCCATGATCGACTGCGCATAGACGCAGCCGACCACCACGGGAATCGCGGCAATTCGGGCATATGTGAGAATATTCGGAAGCGACAGCATATGCCTCGCGGTCGCCTGGCTGGTGGCAGTGCTCATTCGTCTTACCAATACCGTCATGGCGTGAACGTCAACCGGCCGCGCAGCGCAATTTGCCGCCGTGGCGGCGGCGGTAACCCGATCCGCTCGTCTTGATACAAAAAAGCGCCGGGATTTCACGTCAAAATCCTCCATCACCCCGGCCGGGCGTGGAAAAAATCAAAGATCTTGCGGGCACTTTCGGCGCTGATCCCCGGAACCTTGCCAAGGTCTGTGACCGAGGCGCGTTCGATTTCCTTCAAGGTTCCGAAATGATGCAGCAGCGCCCGCTTGCGCGTCGGACCGATACCCGGAACTTCCTGCAATCCGGCCTCGCGGATGTCCTTTTTGCGCAGCGTGCGATGCGATCCGATGACGAAGCGATGCGCCTCGTCGCGCAGCCGCTGGATGAAATACAGGACGGGGTCGCGCGGTTCGAGCTTGATGGCGGGGCGATCCGGCAGGAACAGGGTTTCGCGGCCGGCATCGCGGTCGGGGCCCTTGGCGACCGCCATCAGCGACACCGCCTGGGTCAATCCCAGCGCATCGAAGATCCCGCGTGCGGCATTGAGCGGACCAAGGCCGCCGTCAATGACCACCAGATCCGGCCATTGCGGCACCGCATCCTTTTCGGAATCATCGGCTTTGTCCGGATCGGCCGCTTTCTGCGTGAGCAATCTTTTGAAACGGCGCTCAAGCACCTCGCGCATCATCGCGTAGTCGTCGCCGGGCGTCAGGTTCTCGGACCTGATATTGAACTTGCGATACTGGTTTTTCAGAAAGCCCTCGGGGCCGGCGACGATCATGGCCCCGACCGCATTGGTGCCCTGGATGTGACTGTTGTCGTAGACCTCGACGCGTCGCGGCGTTTGCGGCAAACCCAGGACAGCCGCCATGCCCTGCAGCATGCGGCTCTGCGTGGCGGAGTCGGCCAGTTTGCGTCCCAGCGCCTCGCGCGCGTTGGTCAGCGCGTGCGCGATCAACTCCTTCTTTTCGCCGCGCTGCGGCGTCGAGACCTCGACCTTGAAACCGGCCTTGAGCGACAGAGCATCGGCCAGCAATTCGCTCTCTTCGATCGGGTGCGACAGCAGGATCAGTTTCGGCGGCGGCTTGTCGTCGTAGAACTGCGCAAGGAACGAGCCCAGCACTTCTTCTGACGTGAACGACTTCTCCGCGCGGGGAAAGTAGGCGCGGTTGCCCCAGTTCTGCCCGGTGCGGAAGAAAAATACCTCGACGCAGAAATAGCCGCCCTCCTGGTGGATCGCGAACACGTCGGCTTCTTCCAACGTGCGCGGATTGATGCCCTGCTGCGACTGGATCGCCGACAGCGCGGCCAGCCGGTCGCGGTAGAGCGCCGCACGCTCGAAGGCGAGGTCGCTGGAGGCCTTCTCCATTTCGCGCGCGAGTTCTTGCTTCACGGCGCGACTGCGGCCGGACAGGAAGTCCGTCGCCTCTCGCACCAGCGCATTATAGCCGGGAAAATCGATCTCGCCGGTGCAGGGTCCGGCGCAGCGCCTGATCTGATACAGCAAGCACGGCCGCGTCCGGCTCTCGAAGAACGAATCCGTGCAGGAGCGCACCAGAAACGCGCGCTGCAGGGCGGTGATGGTACGGCCGACAGCGCCCGCGGACGCGAACGGCCCGAAATAGCGTCCCGGCCGAGACTGCGCGCCGCGATGCTTGAGGATTTGCGGCGCCCAGTGATCGCCCGTGATCAGGATATAGGGAAACGACTTGTCGTCGCGAAGCTGCACATTGAAGCGCGGCCGCAATTGCTTGATCAAGTTGGCTTCGAGCAGCAGCGCTTCGGTTTCGGTGCCGGTCGAGACGATCTCGACGGTGGAGGTCGCCGCGATCATGCGCGCGATGCGCATCACCTGGCCGGTCGGACGCGCATAGGACGACAGACGCTTCCGCACATTCTTGGCCTTGCCGACGTAAAGGACGTCGTGCGCGGCATTCATCATGCGGTAGACACCGGGGGAGGTCGGCGCATGGCGAACGGCGTGCTCGATGGCCGCGCGGCCGACCGCGAGCGGACCCTCCGCGATCGCTTCCCCGGGATCGTCCGGGATATCGGGCAGCCGAGCTTCTTCGTCCTCATCGGTCTCAATGGTTGCGGGATCGACATCCTGCGGGGCCGTACTCGCCGACGACCGGTCCTGCCGCGGCGCATCCGTCTCGGCGCCAGATGAGGGCGTCGGTCCGGACGGTTTCGCGGGATCGGAAGAATCGGTCGTCATGCCCCTCAGTTAAG
>JBDTCP010000061.1:0-7373 GCA_039923555.1 Nitrobacter sp. | reverse complement strand
GCCCGCGCGTCGGCAGTCCACTCGAGACGATCGCCCAGCGCGCGATTGCCAATCTGGTCGTGGTTTTGAAGGAAGTTCACGAATGCGGCGGGCGGAAGCGCGCCGATCCCTTCCCCGCGAGCCCGCCCGCCGCGATGAGCCGAGGGTTCGCCCTGATAGGCAAAGCCCGCACGCAACGTTCGCGCCAGCAGACGGCGCGGTTGCATGGCGTAGTCGCCGTAGTAGCCGTGGGTCTCCTCAGTGAGGATGACATGCCAAACGTGATGATAGTCGTCATTCCACTGTGCGCGATATTTTCCGTCGGGGATGCCGGAAGAAGGATCGAGCAACACCGCGCGGTTGTCGTCGTTCTCCAGCACAAGGTGGAGGTGCCGTTCGCTTTGCCGCGCCAGAACCCCGACAGCGCGGCTGATATCGTTTAGGACAGAAGGCTCGCCCGGCCGCGCGAAGGCATGCACCGCGTCGAGGCGGAGACCATCAAACCGATAGTTACCGAGCCAGTGCAGCGCATTTTCGACAGCGAAGGCGCGAACTTCCGGAACATGATAGTCGATCGCAGATCCCCATGGGGTCTCCGCATCACAGAAAAACTGCGGCGCGTAACGCCCGAGGTAATTTCCCTCCGGTCCGAAGTGGTTATAGACGACATCGAGGAACACCATCAGTCCGCGCAGATGAGCCTGATCGATCAATTCCCGGAGATCGTCGGGCGTACCGTAAGCATGATCAGGCGCGTACCACAGCGTGCCGTCATAACCCCAGTTTCGTGTACCGGCGAAGTCAGCGAGCGGCATCAATTCGAGCGCGGTGATCCCGGTCGAAACCAGATGATCGAGCTTGCCGATCATGGCGCGATAGGTGCCTTCCGGCGTAAACGTGCCGACATGGCATTCGAGGATGACCGTCTCGTGCCAGGGCTGCCCGCGCCAGTCGCTTGCCTTCCACCGGAATTGACTGTGATCGACAAGTTCGCTTGGACCGGACACGTCGTCGGGTTGATATGACGACGCCGGGTCCGGCACGTCCAACTCGTCGTCGATCCGATACTGATAGCGTGTACCCGGCCGGGCATCAGGCACATCGGCAATGAACCAGCCGCCGCTGTCTTTTGCCATCGTATGCGTCCGATCGCTGACGACGGAAACCTCGCGCGCACCGGGCGCCCAAAGCCGGAACGTCGCGCCGTCCGGCCTGAGGAGGGGGCCGAAGCGGCCGGCGCTCATGGCTGGCCCGCGAACGCGATCACGCTGCGAGGAGGCGCCTGCATCGTCGCGTTAGGGTGGTGCGCGCTGCCTTCGGCACCATCGTCCGTGGTATGAAGCAAGACCGACCAGGTCTTGTAGTCTCCCATTCCCGGAAGCTTGAATTCGACCGGCTCAGGCGCCGCATTAAGGACAACATAGAGCGCCTGCTGGCCATGCTCCATCGGCCCGAGCACATAGGAGAGAAACCGGCCTTCCGGGAAATCCCAGTCGGCGTCGGTCATTTCGTTGCCCTCAGGCGTCAGCCACAGCACGCCATAGGAGCCGTCTGCCTTCTTGCCGACCACCCATTGTCGTGCCCTGATCTGCGCAAACCGTTTTCGGATCGCCGTGAGACGTCCGACAAAGCCGGTCATGTCGTCGGCCTCATGGCCGAGGTTGCTCCAGTCGATCCATCCGATCTCGTTGTCCTGACAGTAGGCGTTGTTGTTTCCACTCTGGCTGTTGCCAACCTCATCGCCGGCGAGGACAAGCGGAACGCCTTGGGCGAGCAGCAGGCAGGCGAGCTGGTTCTTGCGAAGCTGGCGTCGAAGCGCAATGATCGCAGGGTCGTCCGTCGGTCCTTCGTGGCCGAAGTTATTGCTGTGATTGTCATTCGATCCGTCGCGATTGTCCTCGCCGTTAGCCTCGTTGTGTTTCTCGTTGTAGGAAAACAGATCAGCGAGCGTGAAGCCGTCGTGGACGGTGACGTGGTTGATGCCGGCGCGCGGCGAGCGGTCGTCATGGTTGAACAGGTCGGACGATCCGGTCATGCGGCCACTGACATCGCCGATCAGATTTCCTTCGCCGGCCCAGTAGCGGCGCAAGGTGCTGCGGTATCGGTCGTTCCACTCCGACCATCGCGAAGGAAAGCCGCCGACCTGATAGCCGCCGGCACCGACATCCCACGGCTCGGCGACAAGCTTGACGGCGGCCAAAGCCGGATCTTGCCGGATTGCACTGAGAAAAGAGCTGTTGCGGTCGAACCCCTGGGGGCCGCGTGCCAGCGTGCTGGCGAGATCGAAGCGGAAGCCGTCGACGTGGCAGACTTCGACCCAATAGCGCAGCGAGTCCATGACCATTTGCAGCACACGCGGATGGGTCAGGTTCAGCGAGTTGCCGGTGCCTGTGAAGTCATCGTAGTAGCGGGGATTATCCGGCATCAACCAATAGTAGGAGGCGTTGTCGATGCCGCGGAACGACAGCGTCGGGCCGAGGTGATTGCCTTCGGCGGTATGATTGTAGACGACGTCGAGAATGACCTCGAAGCCGGCGTCGTGAAGGCGGGCAACCGACGTGCGGAATTCGTCCAGCGCGGTAGTCTGGGCGTAGCGCTGCTCCGGCGCGAGAAACGAGATGGAATTATATCCCCAGTAGTTGCACAGCTTTCGCTCGACCAGTTGGCGATCATCGACGAAGCCATGGATCGGCAGAAGCTCGATGGTGGTGACGCCAAGCCGCCGCAGGTGATTGATCATGGCGGGTGCCGCAAGTGCGCGATAGCCCCCGCGCAATTCAGGTGGAATATCCTGTCGCGTTTTGGTCAGGCCTTTGACGTGGGCTTCATAAATGATCGTGTCTTCCCAGGAAATGCTCGGTCGCGGTTCGCGCCGGCCCCAGTTGAACGTCTCGTCGATAACGGTGGCCTTCGGCATGGCCCGCGCATTGTCGCGCCGGTCAAAGGAAAGATCTTCGCGTGCGCTTCCGGTGCGGTACGCGAAGTGCGCATCGCTCCAGACGATCCGCCCGCTGACCCTCTTCGCGTAAGGGTCGAGCAGCAGCTTGTTGGCGTTGAACCGATGTCCATGGTGTGGATCATAGGGGCCATAGACGCGATAGCCGTAGAGCTGACCGGGCGCGATATCGTTCAGATAGCCGTGCCAGACGCCTTCATTGTGTTCGGGCAGGGCGACGCGCTCGATCTCCCGTCGTCCCTGACTATCGAACAGACATAGCTCGACTTTTTCGGCGTTCGCCGAAAACAGGGCAAAGTTCGTTCCACGTCCATCCCAGTTTGAACCGAGGCGGACATTGGTACCTTCCGAGAGTCTCATCATGAGGATTCCGGTATCAGAAAGATCACCGCGAGCGGCGGAAGCGTCAGGCTGAGTTCGGGAATGACTCTGTCCCCCGTCTCGACCAAGCCGTTGTTCCCGACATTGCTGCCGCCATAGAGAGCGGAATCGGTATTGAGCGCCTCGCGCCACCGGCCGGCGAAGGGTACGCGCACGCGGTAGTCGCGATGGACGGTCGGCGTGAAATTGGCAATCACCAGACACCGCGCACGCCCGCTTTCGCCCTTGCGCATCCATGCAAAGATGCAACGATCTGCATCGTTGGCGATCCACTCGAACCCGGCCGGATCGCAATCCAGCTCGTGCAGCGCCGGTACGTCGCGATAGAGCGCATTGAGATCGCGAATGACGGCCTGGATTCCCTGATGCCGAGGCTGATCGAGAAGGTCCCAGTCAAGTGCGCGGTCGTGGTCCCATTCGCGTTCCTGGCCGAACTCCGCACCCATGAACATCAGCTTCTTGCCGGGATGGCCAAACATGAACGCATAGTAGGCGCGAAGGTTTGCGAACCGCTGCCAGTCATCGCCCGGCATGCGGCCGAGGATCGAACGCTTCCCGTGCACGACCTCATCGTGAGACAGCGGCAGGATGAAATTCTCCGAGAAGGCATAGTGTAACCCAAACAGGATCTGGCCGTGGTGATGCTTGCGGTAGATCGGATCCTTGCCGATATAATTCAGCGTGTCGTGCATCCAGCCCATGTTCCATTTGTAACCGAAGCCGAGGCCGCCGAATTCGGTTGGACGCGAGACCTGCGGCCATGCCGTCGATTCCTCCGCCGCTGTCGTGGCGTGTGGAAATTTGCCAAACACCTCCTTGTTGAATCGGCGCATAAATTCGATGGCTTCCAGATTCTCGCGGCCGCCGTGCTTGTTGGGAATCCAGCCACCTTCAGGACGGCTGTAATCGAGATAGAGCATCGATGCGACGGCATCGACGCGAAGGCCGTCCACTCCATAGCGATCGAGCCAGAACACCGCGTTGGCGACGAGGAAATTGACCACTTCGGTGCGGCCATAGTTGTAGATCAAGGTGCCCCAGTCGAGGTGGCGGCCCTGCAACGGGTTGGCATGTTCGTAAAGCGACGTGCCGTCGAAATGGCTGAGGCCGTGAGGATCATCGGGAAAGTGGCCGGGCACCCAATCCAGTAAAACACCGAGTCCTTCGCGGTGGCAGGCATCGATCAGATGCGCGAAATCTTCCGGGGAACCAAAGCGACTGGTTGGTGCGTAAAGGCCGGTGGGCTGATAGCCCCAGGAGCCGTCGAACGGATGTTCGTTCACCGGCATCAACTCGATGTGCGTGAAGCCAAGGTCGCGGGCATAGCGCGGCAGGACGTCGGCCAGTTCCTGATAGGACAGCCAGCGGTTGCCGTCGCCACGCCGCCACGATCCGAGATGGACCTCGTAGATCGAGATCGGCGCGTTGCGTGCATTGATTGTGTCGGCCGCAGATGTGGGGCGCGGCAGCGCCGTTTCATCGAATATGATCGATGCGGTGTCGGGGCGCACTTCTGCCGCAAATGCCATTGGGTCGGATTTCAGCGGCAGCAGGCCGCCCCTGTGATCGGTGATCGCGAATTTGTAGCGGTCGCCCACGCCCGCACCGGGAATGAACAATTCCCAATACCCGGCACCTCGCACGCGCATCGGATGCCGGCGCCGGTCCCAGAGATTGAAATCGCCAGTGACTGCGACGGTTCGTGCATTGGGCGCAAGCACGACGAATCCCGTTCCCCCCACGCCGTCCATCGTCATCGGATGAGCGCCGAGCTTGTCATAGAGCCGCTGATGCGTGCCTTCGCCGAGCAGATAGAGATCGAAATCGCTGAGAATCGGTAGAAACCGGTAGGGGTCCTCGAGTTCGACTGTGTCGGCGCCATAGCGGGCGCGAAAGTGGTAGCGCTCGGCGGCGTTTGGCAGGTCGCCCAGAAAAAGTCCGGCATCATGAATTCGCGTCAGTGTCGTCTCGCCGCCGTGCTCGTCGATGACGCTCACCTCGGATGCCTCGGGCAGATAGGCACGGACCACTTGGCGGTCATTCTCGCGATGACGTCCAAGATAGTTAAAGGGGTCTGAATGCCGCCCCTCAACGATGGCGCGGGCTTCGGAAGACAGTTCGGTCATACGCGATCCCGTTTCCTATTTGCGCAATACGCGGAGGGCGCCGCCCAGCGCGACACGAAGCCAGTCCGGACGATGTGCGAGCTCATAGTCGATTTCGTAAAACGCTTTCTCGAGAAGAAAGAATTGCAACGTCTTGTCGGCGGCGTCGTCATCCTGTGGCCAGAGCCGCGGATCGGACATCGCCTCTCGATAGGCGGTGAGAAAAGTTTGCGTCGCTTCGTCGCGCCATGCCGACAAGGCGTCAGCCAGTCGCCCGTCGTCATCCGACCCGGTCTTGAGGGCGCGCTCTTGAGCTGAGGTGACGGAATAGTCGATAGACCTGATCAGTCCAGCGACGTCGCGCGCCGCCGGCGCCTTCATCCGCCGTTCGGGAAGGCTTCGACGGGGCTCGCCTTCAAAGTCGATGATAAAGACATCGTCTCGGACGACGAGGACCTGCCCAAGATGAAAGTCTCCATGATGCCGAATGTTGTACATTTGAATCGAGGGCGGCATTAGCTCGGTGAGCCGGCCATGCAACATTGTGCGGATGCCTAGAACTTCGTCCGCAAGAAGTCGGTCCGATTCCGGAAGCTTGGCTTGCGCAAGGCGGTCGAACGTCTGGTCGGCGCGCACCATCAGGCGATCAATGAGGCGTGCGACGTCCGAAGGCGTCACCATTTCGGGATGGAAATCCACGATGTCGTCGCGGCTGGCCAGCGCAACCTGCATTTCGGCAACGCGCTTGCCGGTCTGCGTCATGTAGCGCTGATACACCGCTTTCTCTTCAAGCACCGGCGCCGAATCGCTCGCTCCGACCAGCCGCTGCTCGTCGACAAAGCGATCCAGTGCAGCACTTGTGACCGTCCATGCGTCACCCTGGTTGCCGACAAAGGCATGGACGATGGCAATGGCGGCCTGAGTGTCGGGACCCGTCAGTTCAACGCTGCCGAGCAAAGCGGGCGTATTGGCGAATCCAGCAACGTCGGTAAGAAAACGCCCGACTTCCACTTCCGGATTGATTCCGTTTTCGAGCTTGCGGTAGATCTTGACGACGAACTTTTCGTCCACCAGTGCGGTGCTGTTGGACTGTTCGGTCTGCACCGCGCGCACGTTGCTAATCGGCTCTTCCGGAATCGAGCTCAGCCGTTCCGTGGGAAGGTAGGCCAGCCGCAATTCGCCTTCCTCAAAGATCGCCCGGTGGCGCAGATCGTCAATGATGCCCGTGATCAGGTCGTTCTCATGGGCGGCGTCGATCAGCGTTCCCTCGCGCGAACCCTGCCGCACGGCGGCAATGGCCTTGGCGTCATAATTGCTCCGGTCGAGCCGATCCCATCGGATTCGGATCGGCATCGCATATCGCCCTGATTGCTCGCGATAAGTGACGTCGAAGATCACCAGCCACGGCCGGGAAATCTGGTCTTTCGTGAGCGGTATCGCGGACGGCACCCGCGCGGTGATGGCATTGGCCGACCGCTCGGGGAACCAGCGCGAGCGCGCTAGATACGAGGGCAGAACGTCGCGTTCGAAGATCAAACGGGTCCGAGCCAGCGACATCCAGGTCGCGCCGAACGGAACCACGAGGGTCTCATAGTCAGGCACAATCATGGGCGCGACATTCGGAGACGGCGGCTTCTCTGTCAGTTGAAACCAATAGAACCCGTAGGGCGCGAGCGTAATCAAATAAGCCGGTTCGCCGATGTCGGGAAATGTTGTTCGTCCCAGCATTTCCAGTGGCGAGCGGCCCTTCCAGTTCGACAGGTCAAGTTCGGAAGCCTGTGCCGATCGCGACAGGTTGGCGACGCAGAGCACAACCTCGTCGTCATGTTGCCGCACGTAAGCGAGCACGCTGCGATTGGAGGAGCGCACGAAGGCCATGGTGCCCCGCCCGAAGATGGAGCTGGATTTGCGCACCGAGATCAGCTTCTTTGTCCAATTCAACAGCGAGGACA
>JBDTCP010000060.1:0-8908 GCA_039923555.1 Nitrobacter sp. | reverse complement strand
CCGTTCGGAAATTGTTGCGCACGGTTACGATCCTATGATCGGGTTTTTACACTCATACGACAAGGACCGCGCGGCATTGGTGTTCGATCTGATGGAGCCGCTTCGGCCGGTGGTTGATCGGACGGTTTTGGATTTGGCTCTTAACCGGAAGTTCGAGTCCGCCGATTTTACGATAAGAAAGGACGGAGTTTGCAGGTTGAACCCTGAATTGGCTAGACATATCGTGCAATCATTTGAACTCAGGTTGTCCAACGCAAAACAACCCTTGAGCTTCGTCTCAGCTGGAAGAACCCTGCTCAGTGCAGAGCTAGCTTTCTCCGGCTATTCATAGCGGCGCTTGCGCATCTCTAACCCCTCTTCACTACGACGCTGCTCCGCAGCGATTTGGCGATCGAGGCTCGCTATGCATTCATGGGCGAACGATCGCACCTTTTCATCTGCGTCGGAGAGCCACGGCAGTAGCGCGTCCCGTTTACCCGTGTACGCCTCCACCATTCCGAACTCGCCGCTGACGACCCCGTAGCCTGCAACACCAAGGTGACGCTGTTGCGCAGATCATCGTCTGCAGGAAGGTGCCGGATGATCTCCTTGGACAATGGTTCGACGAATTGCTCGCCGTCGTAGGCGGATAGGATGGTGATCACGAATTCGAGGTCATCGCGCATGCCGGTGGCCACAAGCGACATCAGCTTGCGGCCGAGTTCGTCCGAGAAGGCGGGAAAGGCTGCGGATATGAGACGGCCGCCGGTGTACTGAAACATATAGTCGTCGCTCACGAAGAGGCGACGGACGGTATCGACCGCGTGATCCATTATTGCTTGAAAGCGCTTCTGCAATTCATAGAATTCGAAAGGTATCGGGTCATAGCCGTCTACCACATTCGGCGCGGTGGAGAACTTCAGACGCTCCTCGAAGAAATCGAACACGCGTGTCGGACGAGTATTGGCGATCTGCACGAGAATGAATTCCGCGTGCGTATCGATGCGCGGCGCATACAAAAGGTTTTGGAGGACGGCCTCCACGCCCGCATCGGTAAGATCGCGGACAAACGAGTCCTCTTTCGGCAGAAACCACGCGAGGTTGACCCAGCGGGTATCCTTCTTGTGCGTGAAATAGTTGATGCCGGGCAGGAGGACTTCGTCGATTAAGGCCTTTGTCCCATCCTTGTACCGGCGAAAGGCGGTTTCCAAAACCTGTACGATCACGCCTTCGTTGTCGAGCCTGATCCCGGATTCAAGCAGCTGCTTCAGCCGAATACCATCCAGCCCCGGCACAAACTTGAAGGAGTGCGCGATCTCGACGAGATACCGATCTTCTGCAAGCCACTTCTCTATCCGCGCATCGAGCGCTGCCGATTGGCTGCTCTGCGCCAAACCTGACAGCATGATACCGAGAAACCCGGTCAACGGCCTTTCAAGCTTGTCGATGAAACCAAGCACGGTCGACGGGTCCTTACGGCCAAGCCGCTGGAGAAATTCCCCGAAGCTCGGGAACGTCGCCAGATCGTCCGACTCTGTCTGCGCGCAGCGATTGATGATCGCGAACCAATCGTCCGCATTCCGCTCGGTAACCTCAGCCACCAGTTCGTCTATGCGCTTGCTGCGATACTCCCGCTCTTCTTCATAGCGCAGGCCGTCCCACTCCCACATCGGCGGGAAGACGCACTCAAAACCAACCAGGGTGTTATAGATTGCAAATCCCGAGTTTCCCTCTGCGCGCGTACGGAAAGACTGAATGCTCATATCCAAACGCTCGGTAGCGGCAAGAACCGCAGCGTCGGCGTCCTTGGCGACGCGAATTCCCTTGTTCCGGCGATGCAGCCATAGCAGATGGCGCTGGATGCTTTGGATGATTTCGTAATCACCAGTGCTGGCAACATCGCCAAAAAACTCGACCATGCGAGCGCTGTCATTGAGCACATCGGCAAGCAATTGATTCGAGTAGTTCGTCGACGTCGGCATTGCCGCTGCGGCAAAGAGGACGCGCTTGATCAGTCCCTTCTCACCCGCCGAGCCGGCTGAACGATACAACGTGCAGAGAATATCTATCGCTTCCCCGCGCATCGCACGCAGCGCATCGCTCTCGACGACCGAGCCGCGATGCAAGGTCATGGTGTTGTAGGTGCTGCTAGTACCCTGCACTTCAGTGCTTAACGCTTCTTCGAGCACTTTGAGAAGAACTGGCAAGACCGGTACGCGATCTTCGTCAAAGTCACGGACCTTTCGCAGGAGCGCTATCTGCACAGCCGGGCCAGCTTGTTTCCATATCTCCATTTCATGGAGGGCCAACGCATGGATAAGATCGAGGAAGTGCTTGCGTTCCTCATCGTCGAGCGCACCGGGGAATACTTCGCAAACCGCTTCAAACGTCCCTTCGATCGAAACATACCGGACCTGTCGCAGTATCTCGCAAGCGACCTTTACGATGCTTTCAACGCTCACGCCGGGGAAAGTTCCGCCTGGCGTTTCGATATCTCGCGGCTTCGTCAGACGCGCCGCATTGATCGCCGCAATGATGCTGTCTTTGATCTCGGGATAGACGCTCGCGTGATCATCGTAATTGGGCAGAACATAGTCGCGGAAGCGCTCAAGTAGCTCCAGCCGCGCGTTGTTATCATCGCAATCCGAAAGCGCCATCAGCGCGCCGCGGTCGAAGAGCTCTTTGCCACTCAGCAATCGGTCATAGTCGCTGAGCGCTTTCTGGAATTCATACCCGGCCGGAAGCAGGTACGTTTTCATGATCGTCTCGAAGCGCTGCTCGATCGCCTCGAATAGTTTTCCGCCGAACCCCGCCAGTTTGGGTTTTTTGTAGAGAATATTGTGAACCATTTCGGACCACGTATGGTTCAGCGTCGTCTGCACCTGCACCTCGCAGGCAAGTCCCGCAAAGCGCGCGTACTCCGGCAGCTTCGTCCGGTCCTCTTTCAGGGAAACAACAAAATTGTCAGAGATGAAAAGGTTTTTTGGATCGCTATCACCCGGCATCGGGTAATGGATCTTCGTACGATCCCAATCGATATCGAAGTTATCCGTGATAATCCCGCTCTGCTGGAAGCGACTGACATCCGAATTCGAATAGAAGATCAGGCGGCAACCGGAGAGGTCTTTGATGTCCTCAGCCAGTGTCGTCGTCTCTAGCCTGCCACGTTCTTCTAGCTTCTTCTTGAGGGAGTCTGGGTCCTTCGCTCGGGATTGTGCAAGTTGCAGCCGAAACGGGACCGGATGTGCGGCGATCGCTGCTTTGAGAATAGACGCGACAACGCCGGCTAGGGCCGCGTAATCGGCCCGCTTCGATCGGGAATAGGATTCGAAATCCATAGGTAGACGCCTGCCTGCAGTGTTCGAAACAGACTGAGTCGGCTTCGCCGATTGTACCAACGAAAAGCCGATTCGCCGCACAGGCCTGCTAATGGCCCTATCGACATCTTACGATTTCGTGGCGACAGCTTGGAATGACACAGCAGATAGTGCTGGATTCGCTTTTTTTTGCGAATTATCCAAGGCGGGTCAAAACTGGTCTATTTTGATGATATCGCTATACCCCCTCCCACAAGGGGAGAGGGAAGAAGCAGACGCTGCGTGGTCGCTACAGTCCGCCCATCTTGCAGACCAGCTTCCATTCCTCTGACGTCACCGGTTGCACTGAAAGGCGTGAGTATTTTACCAGCGCCATATCGGTCAGGCGCTTGTCGGCCTTGACGGCGGCCATCGTCACCGGCGTCTTCAAGGGCTTGTCCGCCTTGATATCGACGCAGACGAATTTGCCGGTCTTGTCGGTGGGGTCGGGATAGGCCTCGCGGATGATTTCGGCGATGCCGACGATCTCCTTGCCTTCATTGGAATGATAGAAGAAAGCCTGATCGCCTTTTTTCATGGCGACGAGGTTCTGCCGTGCTGTGAAGTTGCGCACGC
This sequence comes from Nitrobacter sp., assembly GCA_039923555.1. GTDB lineage: Bacteria > Pseudomonadota > Alphaproteobacteria > Rhizobiales > Xanthobacteraceae > Nitrobacter. The sequence goes on along the minus strand of JBDTCP010000060.1, from coordinate 4,997 downwards.
CGGTCCATGCCTCGCCCTTGGCGCCCTTCGCTACCTGCTGATCCCACGACCACGACGAAGGCTCTGATTTCACCAGCCAGTAAGCCATCGCTATCCCTCCGCCTTGAACGGCCGCGTCAGCAGATTGTCGATGGCTGCGTCTATCGTCAATCGACCGGCGATAACGGCCGCGACGGCGTTTGCAACGGGCATCTCGACGCCATTCGCCGCCGCCAATTCGGCCAGCACCGGCGCTGTGAATTCGCCTTCGCTCAATTTGTTGCTCGGCCGTTCGCCGCGGCCGAGTGCGATGCCGAGCGAGAAGTTGCGCGACTGCGGCGTCGAGCAGCTCAGGATCAGGTCGCCGAGGCCGGACAGGCCGAACATGGTCTCGCCGCGCGCGCCGCAGACGCGGCTGAGCCGCATCAACTCGCTGAACGCGCGTGTCGTCAGCGCCGCCAGTGCCGATGCGCCAAGCTTGCGACCCGAAACGATGCCGGCCGCGATCGCGAACACGTTCTTCGCCGCGCCGCCGATCTCGACGCCGCGCACATCAGTGGTGTGATAGGGGCGAAAGGCGGCCGAGCCGAGAGCGTGGACCAGGGCGACCGCCATCGCTTCGTCTTTCGCCGCCAGCGTCACCGCGGTCGGCAACCCGCGCGCCACGTCGTCGGCAAAACTCGGCCCGGACAGGATCGCAGGCGTCGCTTGAGGCGCGGCTTCTTCGACCACTTCGGTCATGAATCGGCGCGTGCCATGCTCAATGCCCTTGGCGCTGGTGATGACAGGCGTCCCGGCCGCGAGATGCGCAGCCAGCGAGGCGACCGCCGTGCGCGAACTTTGTGCGGGGACCGCGATCACGATGATATCGGCGCGGCCGGCAGTGGCGATGTCGTGCGTCACAACGATGCTGCGGTCGAGGGGAATGCCGGGTAGTCGCGGATTGTCCCGTGTTGCCGAGATCGCCGCAGCCGTCGCAGCATCACGCGCATACAGCGTCACCTCTCGCCCCGCACGCACGGCGACGCCGGCCAGCGCCGTGCCCCAGGCTCCGGCACCGATCACGGAAACGCGGTTGAGAGGTTTCATCGCGACAACGTCTTCAAAATCCGGCGCGGGTATTGGCGAAGCCCGCCGGAGCTTGAGCCTTGGCGTCGAGCGGCCAGCGCGCGCGTGGCGGCGCCTCGAGTGTGTCGACCATCCCCGCCGCCAGCCGTTCCGCGCCGGCCCATGCGATCATTGCGCCATTGTCGGTGCATAAGGTCGGCGGCGGAATGATGAGCGTGGTCTGCGCCTTGGCGGCGACGCCCTCGAGCGCGCCGCGGATCGCCTGATTGGCGGCGACGCCGCCGGCGGCCACCAGCGCGTTCGGGGTGCCGAACCGCTCCTGAAACAATTTGAGGCCGACGCCGAGCCGGTCCGCCGTCGAATCCAGCACGGCGGCTTGAAAGCCGGCGCAGAGGTCGTTGATGTCCTGCGGCTCCAGCGGATCGATACGGCTGGCCTCGTTGCGCACGGCCGTCTTCAGGCCGGAGAGCGAGAAGTTGGCGTCGGGGCGTCCGAGCATCGGCCGCGGAAAGTTGAATCGTTTGGCGTCGCCATCGGCTGCGGCGCGCTCGACCTGCGGGCCGCCGGGATAGGGCAGACCAAGCATCTTCGCCACCTTGTCGAAGGCTTCGCCCATGGCATCATCGACCGTGGTGCCGAGCCGGACGTAGTTGCCGACGCCGAGTACAGCGACGACCTGGGTATGGCCGCCGGAGGCGAGGAACAGGCAGTAGGGAAATGCCAGCGCGCAGGTCAGCCGCGGCGTCAGCGCGTGGGCTTCGAGATGATTGACGGCGATCAGGGGTATGTCATGAACAAGTGCAATCGCCTTGGCGGTGGTCAACCCCACGATCACGCCGCCGATCAGGCCCGGTCCGGCGGCGGCCGCGACCCCGGAAAGCTTGGGAAAGTCGACACCCGATTCCTTCATCGCGGTGGCGACGATGCCGTCGAGCAAATCGACATGGGCGCGCGCCGCGATCTCGGGAACCACGCCGCCATAGGGGGCATGCTCCTCGGTCTGCGACCGCACGATGTTGGATAAAATCCGGGCGCTGCCGTCAGCCTGGCGCTCGACCACGGCGGCTGCGGTTTCATCGCAGGTGGTCTCGATCCCTAGCACCAGCATCGGCATGTCATACCTAGTGGAGTGAATTTGACATTCGCTACCCACTTTGCAGCAAACCCGTCAAGCGAACGTCAACTTCAAACTCCACTAAAAACCTAATAGTTGCTAGTGGTCCTTCGATTCTCACATTTGCAAAAGGTTCCTGCCGCAAGGGGATGCAAATGTTAGAATCGGACCACTAGATATAGGCCCTTGCGTTATCGGCCAAACCAAGGTTTCCCTCTCTCACGGCGTAGCATTATGAGGTCTTGGCGTGCAATCCTCCGGTGAGACAGACATTCTGGCAACGATCGGCACCCGGGGCAGCCCGCTGGCGCTGGCGCAGGCCCACGAGGTGCGGGATCGGCTGGCGCGGGCGCATCAGGTGGTGCCCGAGCGGATCGCCATCAGGACGATCCGTACATCGGGCGATGCCATTCAGGACCGGCCGCTGTTCGATGTCGGCGGCAAGGGGCTTTTTACCAAGGAGATCGAGGAAGCGCTGCTGGCCGGCAGCATTGACCTCGCGGTGCATTCGTCCAAGGACGTGCCGACATTTCTGCCTGACGCCACCTGGCTGCCGGCGTTTCTGCCGCGCGAAGACGTGCGCGACGTCTTCATCAGCCCGCGCGCCGCGTCATTGAACGATTTGCCGGCAGGCTCGATCGTCGGGACGGCGTCGCTGCGCCGTCAGGCCATGGTGCTGCGGTTGCGCCCGGATCTGAAGGTCAATGTGTTGCGCGGCAATGTCGAGACACGCCTGCGCAAGCTCGCGGCGGGAGAAGCCGACGCCACGCTGCTGGCGCTGGCCGGCTTGAATCGCCTCGGCTTGCAGGACAAGGCGACGCGCATTCTCGAAACCGAGGAATTCCTGCCGGCGGTCGGGCAGGGCGCCATCGCGATCGAATCGCGCCGTGACGACGACCGCATCAACACATTCGTGAAGGCGATCGGCGACGCCGATGCGGAGGTTGCGCTGACAGCGGAACGAAGCTTTCTGGCATTGCTCGACGGCTCCTGTCGCACGCCGATCGGTGGTCATTGCCGCGTGAACGGCGTTCACATTCATTTTCGCGGTCTCATCATTTCTCCCGACGGCACTGAGTCGTATGAGACCACGCGCGAAGGGACGCGGGCAGACGCCGCCGCGCTGGGCGCGGACGCAGCACGTGAACTGCGCGAGCGCGCAGGCGAGAAATTCTTCACGCTGTTCGCTGGAGCGTGAGGCGTGGCGGTTCTCGTCACACGACCTGAACCGGACAACGAAGCCACCGCGGCGGCCCTGCGTGCGAAGGGATTTGAGGTTCTGTTGTCGCCGGTGCTGCGCTTCGAGGCGCTCGCTTTCGAAATTGATCCGGATGTGCGCTATGGTGCTGTCGTCGTGACCAGTGCCAATGCGCTACGCGCACTCGCCAGCCATCCGGCCAGAGAGTCGCTACTGAAGCTGGCCGTGTTCGCCGTAGGCCAGCACACGGCGGAAGCTGCGCGCCAGGCCGGATTTCAGGATGTGGTCGCAGCGGGCGGAGATGCGGCAGCACTGCGCGACCTCATGATGAAGAGCATCCGCGCGAAGGCCTTGCCGAAGGCGGCCACGGTTCTTTATCTCGCAGGGGCCGATCGTTCAGGCGATCTCGCGGGAGAACTGCGAGAACGCGGTTTAGGCGTCGTGACGGTGACGAGTTACCGGATGGCGCCGGTGGCCAACCTGTCTCGCGAGGTCTATGATGCATTCGCCGCGCACCGGATAGCGGCGGCGCTGCACTACTCGCGACGCAGTGCGCGTGCGTTTCTGGATGCCGTCCGCATCGGGGGAGTTGAGATATCGGCTTTGGCGGTTCCGCAATGTTGCATCTCCGGCACTGTGGCCTCTATTCTGCGGGATGCCGGCGCCCCTCATGTGGTGGTGGCGCGCGCGCCGGCCGAAAATGCAGTATTTGAGGTGCTGGACCGTGTGTTGCAGCCGGTAGCGCGGTAAATTGTGCGTTGCGGCCGTTAGCGCGGTAAGGATAAGAGGTCCTCGAATCTGGTATTGATGTCTCGCTGCAATGGGGAACCGTGACGATGGCCGACGACAGGCAGGATGACGTGTCGCAGGAGGGGAGCCCGCAGAAGCTCTTGCCTCCTACAGATATCGAAACGACCGGAATTTCCGCGGCGGCAGACGACGCCGGTTCCGGGGATGCCGCCGAAGCGGCTGACGATCAACAATCGATAAGCGAGCAGCCGGTTGCTTCTCCGCGCACACCCTCCCGCACTTCAGCGGCCGTGATCGGCGCGATTACCGGCGCGATTGCAGCCGGGCTCGTGGTTGGCGCCGCATGGCTGGCGGGCTGGGCGCCGTCATCGTCCGAGTTGCAAGTCACTACTGCGGAATTTGGTGCTCTTTCGAACCGCGTTGCGAGCGTCGAGTCGAAGTCGGCGGCGCCCGCTGCTTCGGGGCTCGATTCGGCCGCTGCGGCGCGTATCGACACTCTGGAAAAATCCGTCGCATCCCAGGGCGACGAACTGGCAACGGTGCGCGGTCAATCCGACAGCCTGGCTGCGGCCGTAAAGGACGTGACGTCTGGGCCGCGGGAAGCCGCCGATGCGCCGGATCTCGCGGCCATCAGCGCGCGGCTCGCCGAGGTCGAGAAGGCGGCGAAAACCTTGCCTGCCGAGACAACCCGGCATGACGCAGCTCCGGCCGACGATGTGCCGCTTCGCCGCGTAATGGCCGCGACACTGCTGAATGTTTCGGTGCGGCAGGGGCAGCCCTACGGCGAACTGCTGGCGGCATCGAAAGCTTTGATTGCCGATCCCGACACATTGAAGCCGCTGGAGATGTTCGCAGACTCGGGGGTACCGAGCGCGAACGTGCTGTGTC
>JBDTCP010000059.1:0-5011 GCA_039923555.1 Nitrobacter sp. | reverse complement strand
CGAACCGGGTCGTGGTTAACAATCGTCGAATGGCAGCGCTGTTCTCGCCGGATCAGACACACGCGATTACGCCCGCGAAGGCTCGAACGGGCACGGCATTCATGGTTTCAAAACCACGGCGGTGATTGTTTCATTTGCGGTGAGAGTCCGTTAAGCGCTGCGGCTGCACGCTGTCCAGACGACGGAAAGTCGGGGGAGATAACACAGGGGAGGCGGGGCGGCGGGCGCTCCGAACTCGCGATGCTGAGCGTACCGACGCTATGGGTTGTGTTCGTCGTGAATTTCCTGGCGCTGGGTCTGGTCTGGACCTACGTCGTGCGGAGCTATCCGACGCTTGTGCCTGCCCGATATTGGGCCTCGGCCGCCTTCACCGCCGCTTTTTTTTCCGCGATATCGATGCTGCGTGGTGAACTCGATTCAATGCTGCCTCTGCTGTTTGGTGGCGGCGGGTTGATCTTCGCGATCTGCCTTTGCACGATGGGGATTCAACGTTTCTATCAGCGGCCCGTCTCGTGGCAAGCGACATTGATCACCGTCGGACTGAGCGTCGCGGGATTGGCTTTTTTCCTGTATGTGCGCGACGATATCCGGATGCGCATTTTCATCTATTCAATGGCTCAGGCGTGCCGATCGGCATGACGCTGAGGCTGGTGCTGTCGCGCAGGGAAGGTCGTATCAATTCGGGAGCCCAACTTGCGGGGATCGTTGGCGTGCTGATTATTTGCGTCAGCGTGATCAGGTCCGTTTGTGGGTTCTTCAACATTGGCGGCGGAGTGTCCTACGTCAACTTCAATGGCCTTCAGGCGGCGTTGTTGATCGTTCTCGTATTCCTGTCGATGACCTGGAATTTCGGTTTCCTGCTGATGGCGATCGATCGGCTACGCAACGAAGTTGCCGACCTCGCGCTGGTGGACGACCTCACCGGCGTAGCCAACCGGCGGCAGTTGCTGGGGCGGCTGGAGGAGGCATGCGCAATGTCGCAACGGAGCAGCGAACCTTTCGCGCTCCTCGTGATCGACCTCGATGGCTTCAAGCAGATCAACGACACCCACGGTCACGCCGCCGGCGATGCCTGCCTACGGCACTTCACGCTGATGGCGCAAATGCAGCTACGGCCGGGCGATCTGCTCGCGCGTACCGGCGGCGACGAGTTTTGCGTGCTCTTGCCGGCGACAACGCTGCGCGAGGGCGCAATGATCGCGCGGCGCGTGCTGGATGCGTGCCGTGAAGACGCGGCCGGGTGCACCGGCGCCGACGTCCCGATCGCGGCATCGATCGGCGTCGCTCAATGGACGCAAGAGATCGGAACCTGTTCGGAGCGCTTGCTCGCCGCTGCCGATCATGCCCTCTATGCCGCCAAGAACGAGGGAAAAAACCGGTATGCGGCCTATGACCCAGCACCGTCGATAGCCCCGGATTTCCCGCCGGAGCAGCAATCGTTGCGACAGAGCGCGTGAGCGCCGCCAGAGCATTTTCCGGCTAAGTGGAATTCGGTTAGCCGTAAGATAATGCTCTCGATCAATAGTTTTGCGCGTATTCTGATCGCAAAACTGGTATCTACTTTTGCGGAATCCGCGCTAGACCGGAGATCCCTGCTTGCAAATAAAAGGCCGGCGTTGCCGCCGACCTTCATTGCTTGAACCGAAGCTGCCGACGTTAGCGGGCGGCTTCCAGTGCGGTTTGCTCCTGCCGCGCGATCGTAGTCTTCACCGCCGATTGCACCTTCTCGAAGGCGCGAACTTCGATCTGCCGCACGCGTTCGCGCGACACGCTGAATTCGGCGGCGAGATCTTCCAGCGTGATCGGCTCATCCGCGAGGCGGCGTGCCTCGAAGATGCGGCGTTCGCGTGGATTGAGCACGCCCATCGCGCCGGTCAGCGCCTGATGGCGATGATCGAACTCCTCGTGTTCAGCCAAGATGGCTTCCTGGGTGGGCGAATGATCGACCAGCCAGTCCTGCCATTCACCAGCCTCGCCGTCGTCGCGGATCGGCGCGTTGAGCGACGCGTCGCCACCGAGGCGACGGTTCATGTCGACAACATCCTGTTCCGTGACGCCGAGACGCTTGGCGATAAGCTTGACCTGATCGGGGCGCATATCGCCCTCTTCAAGCGCAGAAATCTTGCTCTTCGCCTTGCGCAGGTTGAAGAACAGCTTCTTCTGGTTCGCGGTGGTGCCCATCTTCACGAGCGACCACGAACGCAGGATATATTCTTGTATCGACGCCTTGATCCACCACATGGCGTATGTGGCGAGGCGGAAGCCCTTTTCGGGCTCGAACCTCTTCACTGCCTGCATGAGGCCGACGTTGCCTTCCGAAACGACTTCGGAGATAGGCAAGCCGTAGCCGCGATAGCCCATGGCAATCTTGGCCACGAGTCGCAGATGGCTGGTGACGAGATGATGCGCCGCATCGCGATCGTCATGTTCGCGCCAGCGTTTGGCGAACATGTACTCCTGATGCGGTTCAAGCATCGGGAACTTGCGAATTTCGGCGAGGTAACGGGAAAGACCAGATTCTCCGTTGAGAACCGGCAGGGTAGCTGTACGGGCCATTGTAGCGCCCTCCAGTGGTTCAGGCTCCCGACACCGGCGAGCCCGGCACGCGGTCCCTTTGTTAAAGCCGACCGCGCTGCGATGTTCCGCGTTGGGTATTCAACGCAGGCGCAACATATACCCAACCGATCAGAAAAGGGAAGAACAAAAAGGGATTACAATCCCGTAATGCTGCCATAACCATTTGGCATAGCTAGCCTTTCCTGAAATCATGCGTCATTCCGTCGCCGCCAACGCCGCCCGAAGCAGAAGTAAATCCTCCGGTAGAGCCGCTTCCCAACGCAGAATTTCTCCGCTTCTGGGATGCTCGATGGCCAGGAGGTATGCGTGGAGAGCCTGTCGTCCGAGGGCGTCGAGGGCGGCCCGGGCCGAAGGCCCAAGGTGATTGGCCTTGGTTTTGAAATGCGGGCCGTAGACGCCGTCACCCATCAGGGGGTGACCGACATAAGCGAGGTGCACCCGGATCTGATGGGTGCGGCCGGTCTCGAGTTGGCAGGCGAGGAGAGAGGCGACAGGTTTGCCGTCGTGGCCATTGAAGGCTTCCTGCACTGCCCAGTGAGTGATCGCCTCGCGGCCATTCCCGCGCACAGCCATCTTCTCGCGCGCATGGGGGTGGCGATCGATCGCAGCATCGATGGTGCCGTGCTGGCGGTTTGGCAGTCCCCACGCAAATGCCAGATAGCCCCGCCGTAGCGCGCCGGTACGTCCGTGATCCGCGAACTCCGCGCTCAGCGACTTGTGCGCGGCGTCATTCTTCGCAGCGACCATCAGCCCGGTGGTGTCCTTGTCGAGCCGATGCACGATGCCGGGTCGGCAGACGCCGCCAATGCCGGACAGGCTTTCGCCGCAGTGCGCAATCAGGGCGTTGACTAGCGTCCCCGCCTCGTGACCCGCCGCCGGATGGACGACCAGCCCCTTCTGCTTGTTGATGACGATCAGATCGTCGTCCTCATAAACGACATCGAGCGCAATGGCTTCCCCCTTGGGTTCGGCCGATATCGCCGGCGGCACGTCGATTGTGATCGTATCGCCGGCGGCGACATGATAAGCGGGGTCGCGAACGGGGGCCGGGTTGGTCGATCCCTCCGCAACAGACACTTTTGCGAAAGAGGCTTTTTCAATAGAGACCTGGCCCGCGAGAATCAGCGACTTCAGCCGCGATCGCGACAACTCGGGACTGTGAGTCGCGAGGACGCGGTCAAGGCGGGGCGATCCCTCGTCGCCCGTGACAACGACCTCAAGCCTTTGACCGCGATCCGACGATGAGTCTTTTAAAGCAGAGCCTTGCATGACCGAGCCTGTTGATCCTGAACCGACGCCGGAACAGGCAGCGCTGTTCGCGCGGGTGCGGCGGATGATGTTGGTCGCGGGTCTGACAACGGCGCTTGCGTTGGCGGCCGTCCTGATTGCCATCGGCTATCGTCTTTTCCGCGTCGAGGGAAGCCGGTCGGCCTCCGACGTCACCGCGATGTTGCCGAAGGGAGCCAGGATTACCGCAACCGCCACCGCTGGGGACCGGTTGGTCGTGACCCTCGACGTCGGCGGTTCCGTCCAGATTCAGACCTTCGACCTGCACACCTTGAAGCCGGCCGGTGTGCTGAAGTTCGCCAGCGAGCCCTGAGCTCGGCACGGTACCTTGCAGCGCACGGATTTCGAGGCTATTGCCTGACTGGTACGCTCCCTTCGTCTAGCGGTTAGGACGCGGCCCTCTCAAGGCTGAAACAGGGGTTCAATTCCCCTAGGGAGCGCCAAGCATAATCTAAGCCATTGAAAAGCTGAAAACTCTAAGCGATCATAAGCTTAGAGAGGCCGCCTTGCTACACAAATGTAGCCCACAAAGGTGGTCCACAATGGCGGCTTTGAGTTACATGCAGCGACGGGCATCAGGGACCTACGAGTTTCGTAAACGGTTGCCAGAGGCATTGGCTGGAAAGGCCGTGCCCTCCCACATGCACAGCGCATTTTCCGACCTCATCAACCCGAAGACGCATTGCTTTAAGCGAGAGCTTGTTCGTTCTCTCGCAACGAAAGACCTGAAGGAAGCGAAGCGGCGCGACCATCATGCGGCCCTGCAGGCGACCCAGTTGTTTGACTCTGCGGCGAAAGCACTCGCACCTCCGGCGTCCCGGAACAGCCCGCAGCACTTGATCTCAAGCAACTGAGCGATGATGTCTTTGCGGGTCTCCTCGCGGACGATGAAGCCGAGCGGATGGAAGGCGATGACCGGCGGCATCTTCAGACGCCTGAGGAGCGAGCACAATGGCCTGACCTCGTGAGCGTACCGCCAAGCTCCCAGATGGGAATGTCGCCCGATCATGCGCACGCCTATGGCGAGTTGCTCCCGATGCTTGAAGACGACTTTCGCTCAGCATACGCCCGGCGCGATCCGAAGATCGTCTACCCGGAGACCAACATTGAGCTGAAAGAGTGTGGCATCTATCTGAGCAAATCCTCG
>JBDTCP010000058.1:0-30625 GCA_039923555.1 Nitrobacter sp. | reverse complement strand
CTATGTCGTCTTCGCCGGTTTGTCGGAAGGCTTGCGGCTGAACGTCGACTTCAGGTTGTCGAACAGTTCCACCTTCACGCCGTTGCGGCGCATGATGTAGCTCTGCTGGATCACCGACAGCGTGTTGTTCCAGGCCCAGTAGATCACGAGGCCGGCCGGGAAAGCCGCAAGCATGAAGGTGAAGATCAGCGGCATCCAGTCGAAGATGATCTTCTGGGTCGGGTCGGGCGGCGTCGGGTTCAGCTTCATCTGGAACCACATCGTGATGCCCATGATGATGGGCCACGCGCCGATCGCGAGATACGAGCCGATCACCGGCACCAGCGACGGATCGTAGGGCAACAGCCCGAACAGGTTGAAGATGTGGGTCGGGTCGGGGGCTGACAGGTCCTTGATCCACGCGAAGAACGGCGCGTGCCGCATTTCGATCGTCACGAACAGCACCTTGTAGAGCGAGAAGAATACCGGAATCTGCAAGGCGACCGGAAGACAGCCCGCGATCGGGTTGATCTTCTCCTTCTTGTAGATTGTCATCATCTCCTGCTGCTGCTTCACCTTGTCGTCGGGGAAGCGTTCTTTCAGCGCGGCGACCTGCGGCTGGATCGCCTTCATCTTCGCCATCGAGGCGTAGGACTTGTTGGCGAGGGGGAAGAAGATCAGCTTCACCAGCACCGTCACCAACAGGATCGCGATGCCGAAATTGCCGAATACATGGAAGAAGAAATCCAGCGCGAGGAACATCGGCTTGGTGATAAAGTGGAACCAGCCCCAGTCGATCAGCAGATCGAAGTGGTTGAGGCTCAGCGCCTTGTTGTAGCCGCCGAGGTCGACAAACGGAAAATTGAGGCCGACGACGCTGGCTTCCTTGGCGCCGGCGAACAGGCGCGTGTTGGCCGAACCGGTGCCGCCGATCGGGATGGTCTGCGCATCCTCCAGATAGTCGGTCTGGTAGGTTTTGACCGAGCCGACTTCATTGGACGAGAAGCGCGCCTGCAATTGCGCGCTTGTGTCGGGGATCAGGGCCGAGGCCCAGTACTTATCGGTGATGCCGAGCCAGCCGTTGCTCACCTTGAAGTTGACCGACTTCGCGTCGTCGATCTTCTTGTAGGAATATTCCTGCAGTTTCTGGTCGCCGAGGTAGCCGATAAGGCCTTCGTGCAGAATGTAGTAGCCGGAAACTGTCGGCGTGCCGTGGCGTGAAATCAGCGCGAACGGATACAGCGACACCGGCGCGTTGCCGAGGTTGGTGACCTCATCCTTCAAGGTGAACAGATAGTGGTCGTCCACCGCGATGGTGCGGCGAAACGTCAGCCCTTCGCCGTTGTCGTATTTCAGGGTGACCGGGCTCGAAGGCGTCAGCGCGCCCGATCCTTCCTGTTGCCAGACCGTATTCTGGTCGGGCAGCCGCGCGGTCGATCCAGTGGTCGGAACCCATCCGAATTCGGCATAATAGGGAGCGGCCGTGCCGGAGGGCGAAAACAGTTCGATCGCGGGTGAGGCCGGATCGACCGTTTCACGGAACTTGACCAGCGCGAGGTCGTCGATACGCGCGCCCTTCAGCGAGATGCTTCCGGTCAGGCGAGAGGTGTCGATATTGACGCGCGGCGAGGCCGCAATGGCAACGTTGCGGGCGACCACCGTGGATGTGGTCGCGGCGTGATCGGGCACAGGCGAATTTGTCGCCGACTCGGGCTTGGACTTTGCCGCCTCGCTTTGCGCCTGCTGCGCGGCGCGATCTTTTTCCATCTGCGGAATGTTGTAGAAATACTGCCAGGCGATCAGGACGAGGCCGGACAGAACGACGGCGATGATGGTATTGCGATTGTTAGACATCGTTCAGGTCTCGTCATTCGGTTCGGGTTGCAGCTCGATGCGCCGTGAAGCCGCTGATCTTGACGCCGCAATCATCCTGGATGCTGGCGATCGAGGCGATGGACCGCCGAACGCAGATCATCGAGCATGACGGCGAAATCGCGGCTGAGCGCGGCCCGGCGGCCGATTAGCACATAATCGCTGTGCGGTCGCATGGATAAGGTGTCCACCCGCTTCACCAATTCGCGAAGCCTGCGGCGGATACGGTTTCGCTCGGTCGCGGTGCCGTTCTTTTTGGTCACCGTGAAGCCGATCCTGATGGGGCCGCCATCGTTACGGCTGCGATTTTGCATCACGAAAGCAGGGCTGTTCGCCCGCGCCCCGTTGGCAACGGCGAGGAAATCCGCCCGCTGCCTTAACCGATCCATGATGAGTTCTCGGGGGAGATTGCTTCAGGCGCTCAAGCGCTTGCGGCCGCGTGCGCGGCGCGCGGCAAGAACCTTCCGGCCACCGGTGGTCGCGAGGCGCGCCCGGAAGCCGTGACGGCGCTTGCGCACCAGTTTGCTGGGTTGATAAGTCCGCTTCACGGGTTGTTCTCCGCTGACCGGGCAAGTCGCCTGATATTGAGGTTAAGTCCGGTAATGCTGGCTCAAACCAGGCCGTTTTCGGCCCGAACGAGCCGCCCCGATCGAAATCGGGCCATTGCGGACAGTTGGCGCGGCTTATACGGGAGCGGCCTCTTTTCGTCAATCTTGCCCTGTAGCGTTTCTTCGGCTCGGCCGAATTGGCCAAATCTCGCACAACGTCTATATTATTGTATGTGTTCCAGCTATTTGCCCGGAGCCGACAGCGGCTCGGGTGGCCGGTTTCTGGGCAAACGCGGATCACCGTCGGTTTGCCGCAGGTCTGCGGTTGAGAGGGCATGTCGTGTCACAGGCGATCGAACAGCTCCGGGTTCAGGCAGCGCGTTTGTCGTTGCGTGGCCGGCTCGGCCTGTCGGGGAAGCTCCTGCTGCTGACGATCCCGCTGGTGATGATCGCTGAAGTCCTGATCTACGTTCCCGCGATCGCCAACTTCCGCATGAACCGGCTCAACGACCGGCTTGCAGCCGCGAACACGGCCGCGCTGGTGCTCGACGCGGCGCCGTCGGGCATGGTGCCCGATTCGCTCGCGCGGCAAATTCTTGGCAGCATCGGCGCGCGGGCCGTCGCCATCAAGATGGGCCAGCAGCGCCGCCTGCTCGCCAGCGCGGATCTGCCGGCCGCGATCGATCATGACATCGACATGCGTACCATGACGCCGTGGTCGGCGATTGTCGGCTCGTTTGAAACCATGCTGGAGAGCGGCAACCAGGCGATCCGCATCATCGGGCCGGCGCCGCGTGGCGCGCAATTCATCGAAGTCGTCACCGACGAATTGCCGCTGCGCCAGTCGATGTACCGTTTTTCGCGCAACCTGTTGCTGGTCTCGCTGGCGATTGCGGTTCTGACGGCAGGGCTGGTCTATCTGGCGCTACACTACCTGTTCGTCGGGCCGATGCGCCGCCTGACCGCGAATCTGGTGGGCTTTCATCAAAATCCCGAAAGCTCGGCGCGGATCATCACGCCATCGCAGCGTGGCGACGAGATCGGCGTCGCCGAGCGGGAACTGTCGGACATGCAGCGCGATCTGGTGTCGATGCTGCATCAGAAGAGCCGGCTTGCGGCGCTTGGTCTCGCGGTATCGAAGATCAATCACGATCTGCGCAACCTGCTGGCGTCCTCGCAATTGCTATCCGATCAGTTGGCCAGCGTGCCGGATCCGCGGGTGCAGCGGTTCGCGCCGAAACTGATGCGCTCGCTGGAGCGCGCCATCGCGTTCTGCCAATCGACATTGTCTTATGGCCGCGCGCAGGAGGCCGCGCCCGACCGGCGGATGCTGGCGATCGAGCCTGTCGTCAACGAAGTGCGCGAGTCGGCAGGGCTTTCGACGGATGGATCGATCACCTGGATCAACGCAATCGAGCGCGGCCTTACGATCGATGCCGATCCGGATCAGTTATTCCGCATTCTGCTCAATCTCGTGCGCAACGCTGCGCAGGCTCTGGAGAGTCAGCCGCAAGGCGATGCCGCGACCCGGCAGATCAGGGTCACCGGCCGCCGCGAAGGCGTAGTGGCGATCATCGAGGTATCCGATACCGGCCCCGGCGTTCCGCAACAGGCGCGCAACCATCTGTTCGAGGCTTTCCAGGGGTCGGCCCGTCCGGGCGGCAGCGGCCTCGGTCTTGCGATTGCGGCGGAACTGGTGCGGGCGCACGGCGGCGACATCCATCTGGTGGAAGGCACCATTGGCGCGACCTTCCGGATCGCTATTCCGGATCGCCCAGTGGAATTGCAGAGCATACGTAATGAACGCGCGCGAGCGTAGGCCCGATCTGACGTTGGCGGCGGTGCGTCCGTCATGATTTCGCCTTTCCGGCAGAAAGATAACAAGCGCGCCTCATCGCCGGTCGCCATGGCGATCCTGCGATTTTCCGTCCATCTCGGCGCTGTGGGTGCAGCCGCGCCGCTTGCAAAGCCGGCCGGGAGCCGGTAGCTATGGCCCGCCTTCGGGGCACCTGTCTCCGAACGCAGTTGCTATTCGCTTACCCGCGATTTCCGCGACAAACGCGCCCGTAGCTCAGCTGGATAGAGCACCAGACTACGAATCTGGGGGTCAGGAGTTCGAATCTCTTCGGGCGCGCCATTTTATTTTCTAGGAGCTCGGCGAAATTGGAATCGTCGGCACGGCCGCTGCCATCGGCAACGCCATTTTCCACGCGACCGGAAAGCGTGTGCGCGACTGTCCGATCACGCTTGACAAGATTCTGATCTGACATCGACCAGAAGTGGAAAGCCGGCGCGGTCAAATCTGACGGCCTTTCAGTTTCGCCGTCGAGTTGTGTATGCGAACTGCAGCAGCCAATGAATCCATCGGCCTCATGCCGCGAAAAGAAATAATGTCTCGCGGTTCTCGGCGCCTTTCACCTATCGTTCGCGGAATGCCCGAGACATGCTGTCCTCGATCGGCTTCATGATGTACTGAAAGAAAGTCCGTTCGCTGGTTTTGATGAAAACTTCGGCTGGCATGCCGGGTGTCGGATTGAAGCCCTGTATCTTTGCGACATCGGTATTGTGAAGTTTTACGCGAACCACATAGATGTCGCTCGGCCCGGTCTGTTGTGATTTTTTCTCGTCGGCAACGGTATCGGCGGACAGGTAGATGACATCGCCCAAAACCATCGGCGTGACACGCTGGCTGAGCGCTGTCAGTCGAACCATGGCCTCCTGACCCTGTTTCACCGAGTCGATGTCCTGCGGCCTCAGCCGGGCTTCTATGATCAATGGCTCGTTGAGCGGCAACAGCTCCATGATGGGCTTGCCCGGTTCAACCACCCCTCCGTTAGTGTGGAAACGCAATTTGACGACGATGCCTTTGACCGGCGCCCGGATCGTTGTCCGGTCGACAACGCCTTTTGCGCTCAGCATTCGCTCGCGGACATCGACCATCTCGCCGCGTACTTCGTGCATTTGTTCGACCGCCGTTTTGATAGCGGTCTTCCGCACGCCGTTGATTTGTTCGACCGCCCGAGCGATCCGTTCCTTGGAGTCGCCGATATCGCCCATGATACGGCCGACCTCGCCCTCGAGATTGGCCTGGGTCCGTTGCAGAAGAAGAACGTCCGGCTTGCGCACGAGTCCGGCGGCCAGGAGATGTTCCTTGGTCTTGGTATCCTCTTCGACAAGCGTGATCTGGCGCCGCACGCCTTCGAGTTGAACCTTGGATCCGGCGATACGCTCATTCAGCGCCTTGATACTATCCTCAATTCCGGCAATCTCGCTGTTGGTATTGTTGCGCTGAGCGGTGAAGGCGAGAAGCTGCGCGCTGATGATGCTGCGTATTTGCGGATCCTTTGAGTCGATCGCCAGTTCAGGCGGAAACTGAATTTTCGCTTCCTCCCGGACTTGCGCCTGCAGGCGGGCATCGACGGCCGTCAGCCGTGCGTTGCGAAGGAAGAGCCGTTGCATCTCGGAATTGGGGGCGGTCTGGTCCAGTTCGACAAGGATTTGACCCGGTTCAACGGTGTCTCCCTCGTGAACCATGATGTCGCGGATCACGCCGCCTTCGAGGTGCTGGATGGTCTTGTTCTGGCCGGTCGCCACAAATACACCCGACGCCACAACTGCACCTGCGATCGGTGCGGTGGTGCCCCAGACGCCAAAGCCCATGACCGTCGTCGCTATAACCGCTATGCCCGCCATGGTGAGGCCGCGTGTCGAGCGCGGCAGATCGGCGTGCCAGGGCTGATCGCCTATCATTGTCGTGCTCATGGTCGCCTCTCCAGATTCATGTCCGTTCGCCGCCGCCGTCAGGCATCAAGCATCGGCGATCCTGAGGGGCTGGGTTGTTTTTGGCCCATCACCAGGGGGATCAGTTCGTCTCGCGTCCCGAAGGCCTGCACGGAGCCGTTTTGCAGGATCATGATCTTGTCGACGCTCTGCAGCAGCGCCGGCCGTTGTGTGATGGTGACGACGGTCATCCGTTTTTCCTTGGCGCGCACCAGCGCCTTGGCCAGCGCACGTTCGCCATTTGCATCGAGATTTGCGTTTGGCTCGTCGAGCACGATCAATCGTGGATTGCCGTAGAAGGCGCGCGCAAGGCCGATCCGTTGCCGCTGCCCGCCCGACAAAGGACTGCCGTCCATGCCGATCACGGTTTCGTAGCCGTGGGCGAGTTCCGAAATCATCTCATGCACGTCGGCGGTTTCGGCAGCGTCAAAAATGTCCTCGTCGATGGCGTCGGAGCGCATGCGCGCGATGTTCGCCTTGATCGAAGCGGGGAACAGTTGCACCTCCTGCGGTAGATAGCCGACGCTTTCACCGAACTGGCGCGGGTCCCAATTGCGCAGGTCCATCATGTCGAGGCGAACGCTTCCGGCGGTCGGTATGATCGAGCCGACCAGCATCCGCGCCAGCATGGTCTTTCCGGTGCCGGATGGCCCGACGATCGCGAGGGATTCACCAGGCTCCAATTGAAAGCTAACGCCGTTGAGGATCACCTTCTTGCTCGGCGGAGGAACGTAAAGGATGCGTTCGACGCTGAGGCGACCCTCGGGACGCGGCAATCGCAACCGTTCAAGGTTGAGCGGCGAACTCTGAAGCAAGGTCTTGATGCGGCTGTAGGCCGAACGCGCCTGCACGAAGTGGCGCCACCCTTCGATCGTGCCTTCAAGAGGCGCCAAAGCGCGGCTGGCGACGATCGACGCCGCGATGATCATGCCTCCGGTCAGTTCGCTCTCCAACGCAAGGTAGGCGCCCCATCCGAGAATGGTGATCTGAGTGCCAAGGCGCAGGAACTTCGAAATGCCGGTCATGATAATGTTGAGGTCGTTGCCGGCGACCTGAGCCTTGAGCGACTCCACTGTCTCCTGTCCCCAGACCTGGACGCCTTCCGGAATCATGCCCATCGCATTGATTACCTGGGCGTTGCGTGCCATCGCCTCCGCCTGCAGGTTGGCGCGAGTTCCGAAAGCATTCGCCCGCGTGAAGGGTATCGCGGTCACGCGCTGGTTGATGAGCGCGACCGCGATCAGCGAAAGGCTCGATCCAAGGACAATAAGTCCGAGTTGCGGGTGGATCAGGAACACAACCGCGAGGTAAGCGGGCGTCACCGGTGCGTCGAAGATCGTCAGCAGAACCGGGCCGGTGATGAATGCGCGCAAATGCTGCAGGTCGGCGAGGGTCTGAAACTCCTTGCTTGAGCCGTTCTGCGCGGCTTTCGCGGCGGCGCTCAGCACCGGACCGCCCAGGCGAGCCTCGGTCTCGACCGCGACTCTCATCAGGATGAAGCGCCGCAACATGTCCATCACGACATGCGCTCCGATGGCCAGGATGACGATCGACGACAGCATGATCAACGTATCGACGCTGCGGCTGGTCAGCACACGGTCTGACATGTTGAAAAGATAGATCGGGATCGACAGAACGAGCAGATTCACGACAAGCGAGAAGATGCCGACGGTGATCAGGTTGCTCCGTGCAGCGGCGAGTCCCTTGCCAAGGACGTCCCGGAATTCGTTGTCGCCCGAACGCTTGTGCAATTGCGGACTGCCGCCACGGCCGCCGCCGCCGCCGCCACCAATAAGGTTTCCATTGTTGCCGCGACCATTTCGCTCCGCTAAGGCAGGCGGCGGTGTCGCTTCCCTTCGCGCATCGAGCGTTTCGGCTGGTTTCTCAAACAGGTTTGGCCTTATTTTCTGCGCCAGTTTTCTGATGTGCGCTATGAGCGCGTCCTTCGAGTAGCGATCACCTGAATCCGCCGGCGGATCCGCAAAGGCTTGATTGTCGCTCAGACTCATGTGCAGCTCTCCTCAGCCGGCGTGTGGCCATTCACGGGGTTAGTGCAGTACGTTGGCCATTGGGTCGTCGTGCGTAAGGGCCGGGGTTGCTTGATGCTGCGGATCTGAATGGTTGGACGCGTCGTCCTGTCCGAGGAATGCGATCACTTCAGGCACGAGCGTCTGGGGGTCCGTCTGGGCGACGTGATCCGAATCCTGGTTCACGAGATTGGCCTGAACGAGGATGGAGTCGCCGTAGACCTGTCCGTTGACGTAGGTGTTGGTGTTGCCGACGTCGACGATGGCCGCATCGTTGCCAAGGACGTTGCTTCCCGTGGCGACGTTCTGGGTTGCCATGCTGTCGCCGTAGTATCCGGCCGTGACACTCGATGGAGATCCCTGGAGCTGAATCGCCATGTTCGCGTCGGAGACGATGTTGGTTTGCCAGATCGCGTTCACGTCATAGTAGTCGCCGGTCACATAAAGAATATTGAGGGTGCCGCCGTTGCCGGCGATCAATTGCCCGAACGAGGGGTCGAGCTCCGTCGCTCCGCCAGAGATCTTGTGGATGAGGTCGTCGAGACCTGAATCCCACGGCAGAGCTTTGCTGCCATAGTTCTCGATCGTCGCTGTGTTGGTGAGCTGGTTGTCCCCGGTGGAAATCGTTTGGCTCGGAGATATGCCGTCGCCCGTCATCTGGACGGTATCGTTGTTGTAGAGAATATTGTTCTGGAAGATCAGGTTCATGCCGTGATAGCTGCCGCCGACGATGATCAGGTCATAATTGAAGTTGCCATCATTGATCAACTCGTAGTTGCCGAGCTCGTTCTGGCCCGCATGAATTTCATAGTGCGTGCTTGAGCTGCCTTGCATCGTCACGTCGTTGTCGGAGAGATAGTTGCTCTGCACCAGCGCACGAACGTTGAAGTAGTCGCCATGCACGACGTCGACGGACCAGTCCGGGCCGGCGAAATAGCTCGGCATTGTCTCATAGACGCCGGGGTGCTGGACGAAGTCTGCGATGTTGGTGGCCTGGTCGCCGCCGGTCGTAATATTGGAACCAGCTCCTGTCGACGTAACGTGATCATTGTCCATGTACGAATTGGTCTGGAAGATCGCGTTGGTTTTGAAGTAGTCGCCCATCACGAGCATCGTTCGCGCCGAATCCGTGAGATCGACGATAGTGGCGGCGTTGCTGGCTGTGTTGCCGCCGTCAAGTGCCCACTGGCCCAGACCGTGGCCCAGGTCGGGCGCTGAAGCGGGGTCGGGAGCGGGAAGCTGATCGGGCGGCGTCGGCGCGGGATCTTGCAGCACGCCATTCAGGTAATATCCGGGGGTGACCGAGTGCGGATCAGCCGTGCCGTCACGATCGGCCCAGGCCTGATCGTGCGCCGCCACGAAACCCGGAAGCGCATCGGTGTTCTGCGGTGCGTACCAATCGGTTGGAATTGCCGCATCGGCGCCGGCGGCCATCTTGGCAATCGCATGGTCGGCTTCTGCTTCCAGCGTAATCAGCAGATTGGTATTGTTAGTCCCGATCAGCGCATCGTCGTCGTACATATTGTTGAATTGATGCGTCTGGATTTCACTCTGCTCGCCGCCTTCCTGATAGACAACCTTGATGACTTCGCTGCCGCCGCCGCCGCCGTAGCCCACACTCACTGGCGTCGGAATGCTGGGAACGGGCGACGGTCCAGGCCGGTCGAGATCGTGGTCCAACAAAGGATGAAGACGCGATAGGGGGAGGTGGTAACCAGAACCGTTTATCGCCGGCGAAGCATCCTGAAGAGCGACAGGCCGGCTGTTGGTTTCGTCGTCGGCCGGCGTGAAGACGAATTGAGGCCGATGGGTCGTGTAGTCCTGCGGATCGGGGCGATAGTCGCCTTCGTCAAGTGTGATGCGGTCGCGGGCGATATCCTCGAAGATGTGGAGATATCCCAGGAAATGCCAGATGATCTCGGTTACGCCGCCAGGCACCATGGGAGCCTCCTGCCTTCAAGCACGCGGAAGTCCCCGTCCGCGAGCGCCCATCGCAGTCCCATAACTATGTAGTCGTGTTGATTATTGATTGTTCGGAAAAAACCTGCGCGGCGATCGCCGCGCAGGTTCGAAAAGAAAGTTAGCCGGTGTGATCAGCCTCAAGGTGGACGTCGCGGCCCGCCGCGTTGATCGTCTGGCTGTTGAACTGGATGTTGGCACCCATGGTGATGGTCTGGTTGAAGGCCGACTGGTTCGCCACTGCGTCGGCGCTGATGCCGGTGCTGGCGTGATCAAGGCTGCTTATTGCGCCGTTTGTGCTGACGTCGGCGCCATGAATGTGCGCCTCCATGTTGAAGGAACCGGCTCCGCTGCTTGGATCGCACGGATCGCACCAGTCGGCACCGCCACCGCCGCCGAAGCTCACCGACGGATTTGACAGATGGTCGTTATCCACCAGGTTGTTGACCTGGTCGATATTGAACTGGTTTCCGCCCCCGTTGAGCGTCTGGTTGACGACATCAGGCATGATCAGCGAATCGTGGATATTGCACATGTTACTCAGATCGATGACCGGGCCGCTCGGGAGGGAGTCCATGCTGAGATCGACGTTGACTGCGACGTTCACGCAAGTATCGACGTGATTTTGAACAGTGTTCTCGACGTTGTTGTCGAGATTGTTGCAGACGCCGTTGTCGAGGCTGTTCTGAAGCGAGTTGCTGCTGACGTTGCAGTTGCTGTTGTCGTTGCTGTTGTCGTTCTCGTTACCGTTGCCATTCAGGTTCAGGTTGCCATTGCCATTGCCATTGCCGTTTAGGTTCCCGTTGCCATTCAGGTTGTCGCTGCTTGAATAAAGCGACTGAGCGGCGGTCTGGGTTTGATCCTGACCTTGTCCCTGGCCCTGACCCTGGCCTTGACCCTGAGCTTGCAGATTGGCCTGCCCCTGCAACTGAGCCTGCAGATTGGCTTGCGCCTGGCCCTGGTTCTGCGTGGGATCGTTGTCGTCGTGATGGGGATCGTTATGATGCTGTTGACCCATGATAGGCTCCTGTTGGAGGAGCATCGTCGCGACGAAAGCGCGCCAATCTTCTACGTCAGCGGCCTTGCCGAAAGCGATGCCGATTAATGCGCCGGTTCTGCCGGCGGCGAGATCGACACAGGCCGATTTCGCATTACAAGGCTCTCGCAATGGCGTCCCTGCGGCTAGTTGCCCTTAGGGACATTCGTGGCCGCCTTGAGGAGGGGCCTTATCAGCCGAAAGGCGTAGTCCCATACGGCTTTAGCTCTGAAATAGAAGAAGCGATCTATTTTGAATCTGTCGCCGCTATCGCAAATAAGCGTCGAGCCGCGGCAGGAAATCCCAGATATCCCGGTTGATCCGCGCCATTTCGCGCGCTGCGTCCGTCATTTCCTGGATGCGCGCGTCGTCCAGCGGCTTGGTTTCGCCGAATCGAAGATTATTGCGGGTCTGCACCAGGCGCATCGATTGCGTCTGGGAGATCTCACCGCTGCTGTCGATAGTATACATGCAGTGATTGAATTCGTTGCGGATGTGTGTGCCGTCGCTAAAGCGCTCGATCAGGCGATCAAGCTCCTTGCTGAGCACCTTGTCCTTGATCTTGACCCGCGCCAGCCGCTGGATGAGATCGAGCCTTGCCCGTGTGGTGTTCAAGGTTGCAAACACAATAGCAGCCGAGGCCTGATCGATCCTGAGCAGCAGCATCAGGACAAAGATGAACAGGCTTTCGTTGTTGGACCAGTTGACCCCCAGGTTGCCGATCAGCGCCAGGATCATCGTCCGGCGATCTGCGGATTCCGGCGCTGCGGCCTCGATCGCGGCGAAATCGGGTTTGGGAGGAAGATTGCTGGCGGTCATGTTCGCATCGCACCCGGGGACAGGCTCGTCGCCTGCAACGTTAAAGGCGCCGAAAATTTTCGGCGGCGGACCGATAAGTATTCTGTCCTGCGGCGCCATCGTCTCGTAGGATAGGGAAGAAGACAAGCCTTCCTGAGCGGAGGAAGCCAGCCAGAACGTGGTCGAGGAGGCGCAAATGTTGCGCTGGGCGGTTGCAATCGCGGAGGCCAGGAGAGGTCGCCGGGCGGCGGTGACGACCATCGGTCCGCTGGTCGAACGAAGTCGTGCCTCTCTGAACGGCATTCCTGATATCGCGTGGCGCGATCCTTACCTCGTCGGATTCATGCTGACGCTCATTACCATTGTCGCTAGAATCGAAAGCCGCGCCTTGCAGGATGATGATCTGAGTCTTGTTCAGTCACAGGCTTGGCGAGCGATAACGGGCATGGATGCTGATTTGATCGGCGAGGACGCTCTGACTCTCAGCGATTCTCATCCGCGAGAATTCCAGCATGGATGCTACAGCGCGACAATGGTCGCCTCGAGTCTATGTGGAGCTGCAGCCGTCGCCTCGATCGGCTATGAGCCTTGGCAGGACGCGGCTGCAACGCCGGCGCATTCATCGATAGGAGGCGACCAGCGCAGCATGAGTTCGTTACCCAACCTGCTCACAGACAACTGGAGCGAAGCTTTCGACACCTACATTGCGACGCTTCCGTCGGCCAGGTTGCCATAAAGTTCCAGGAACCCAACTTTGTGAAAACATTGCTATGGTCCGACCGTTAAAAATAGATTAGATTTTTTTGCCTCAGGCGAGGGACGGCCTGATGACATATTTGATTTGATCTAACAAAAAAAGTTGAAGAGGAGAGCTGAAGACGGAGGGATTTGTACAGGTAGGGTGGACCGGCCTGTCCGTAGCAGCGTTCGAATCGGGTTGAGTAGGGGTACCCAATGAGCGCGAGTGAGCGAGATCGTTTTAATAATATTCATTTGTCTAATTATTTCCTTTCAGGCGCCGCGCACACGGATCAAAGCGCGCGCGCGGTGACCGACCCGGCCAAGGCAATTTATCCACGTCCTCCACTTACTTCTCGGCCGCAGTTGAATGTTGGAAACGCGTCATGTGGGGCGTCACCGCCGCCACTCGAGCGGGCGCGTCTGCAAAACGCTGTTCCGCGCGCGCGCCTGACTGACGGCGCGCTGCCTTGGCAGGCCCGTGCGAAACCGCCTGCAGCCGGACTCCCCTCGATCTCCATGCCGGGCGTGCCGGACTCCGACCACGGTGGCGGCAACGCGCCGCGCTTCGACGAGACGGATGATTCATTCGCCGATGCGACAAAGCTTGCGGGAAACATCATTGTCATCATAGACAATCGTGCGCTTGTTCGTGACTGTCTGGCTCATTGTCTGCAGGCTGCTTACATAAGTCATCAGGTTTTCGCGTTCGCCACCTTGTCGGACTGGATGAAAACCGAAGATGACTATCCGACACCGTCCGTTATTCTTCTCTGTGTTCAGACCCGCCAAAAAAAGGCGATCGACGACTCCGATGACGTCGACAACCTCGCGCGCATCGCCGTGAGCGCGCCTCTGATCATCATCTCAGATGTCGAGGACGGCTCCCGGATCATGCGTGCCATCGAGAGCGGCGTGCGGGGTTACATTCCAACCAGCATGACGCTCGGCGTCGCCGTCGAAGCGGTGCGGTTGGTCGAGGCGGGTGGTACGTTCGTGCCGATCAACTGTGTGATGGCCTCGTCCCAGAATCAGGGAAATGGCGGAAGCCAGATGTTCACCGCGCGCCAGATCATGGTTGTCGAAGCGCTCTGCCGGGGCAAGGCAAACAAGCAGATCGCCTACGAACTCGGCATGTGTGAGAGCACGGTAAAGGTTCACATCCGCCATATTATGCGCAAGCTGAAGGCCAGGAACCGGACGGAAGTCGCGATGATGGCAAGCAGCCTGTTCGACAAATTTGTGGACCACAAGTCCCGCCCGGATACGTGAGGGTTGGGCCCCAAAGCAGATTGCTTTCGAATCATGATCCGCGTTTCATGACGCTCTTTTTGACGGAGTCATACGCATCGCATCGTCGATCGCGTTGCGGCAACCAGCCGTTTTATTTTTCGCGGATGATGTCGTCGCTCAAGGTTCACACGCGCCGCTGACCAAGCACGCTCTGAGATTGGGGCGGCGAATGCTGTGCTCAAAATTTGCGGGCGCGTCGTGCAGTGTCGCACTGCACAACGCGGCGATCGGTGCAAACGATCCAACTTGCATGAGACGGCATGAGACCAAGGTCGAAGGCTCGCCTGGTCCTCTGGCGTCCATATTATATGGACGCATGCGTCGGATTGAGAATACGCTCAGAGCTTGATCGGCTTGTTCGGTGACTCCCTTGTTCATCATGGGTCGGCGCTGCCTAGCCATCCAACAAAAACAAAAAACCGAAACGGAAAAACCAGTCGCCAGACAGAGTTTTGCGAGAGGAAAATCCATGAAGCGAACATTCAGCCGTCGTCAGGTCGTCAAGACCGGCGCGATCCTTGGCGTGTCGACCGTGTTTTCACCTCCGATCCTGAGTTTTGCCCAGGGCGAAACGCCGATCAAAATAGGCATGCATGATCCGCTGACCGGTACCTACGCTGCCGAAGGTGAGAGCGAGGTGCGTGGCGCCAAGATGGCGCTCGCCGAAATCAATGCGAAGGGCGGCCTGCTCGGCCGCAAAATCGAACTAGTGGTCGAAGATGACGCCGGCAATGCCGGTATCGCCGCGCAAAAGGCGCACAAGCTGATCGAGCAGGAAAAGTGCTCGCTGCTGATGGGGGCTGTTTCGTCCGCGTGTGCGTTGTCGGTCAACCAGGTCGCTCATGACCAGAAGACTGTCTACATGGTGACCGGCGGCCACACCGACCCTGTGACGGGCAGTCAGTGTCACTGGACCACTTTCCGTATTTGTACGACCACGTACATGCTCGCAGCGGGACTTGCCGAAACGCTGTACAAGAAATTCGGCGGCAAGTGGTATTTCATCACGCCGGACTACGCCTTCGGCCATACGCTTCAGGCGGCATACTCCAAGCTGCTGAAGGGCTTGGGCGGTACCGAACTCGGCAATTCGCTGGCGCCACTCGGCAGCACCGACTACACGTCTTACCTCATCAAGGCGCAGCAGGCGAAGCCGGACGTGCTTGTCCTGCTCGTCGACGGTCAGGATTTGGTGAACTGCATGAAGCAGGCCACTCAATTCGGGCTGACAAAGAAGTTTGCGATCGGCGGCGGCCTCAGCGAGCTCGAAGTCTTGAGAGCTCTTCCGAAGGAAGCCAAATTGGGCTGGTGGACACTGGAGTGGTATTGGGATCAACCGAACACGCCCCACGTCAAGGAGTGGGTGGCGAGCTACCAAAAGGTATATACGGACGGCAGCTATCCTAGCGCGCGCACATGGTTCGGCTATGCCGGCCTGCATTCGCTCGGTCTCGGCGTGACCAAGGCAAAATCGATTGAGTCGGTTAGTGTTGCCAAAGCTCTCGAAGGTCTGGTCCTTCCGCCGGAAATCAAGCTGCAGCCGAACAACGTCTATTTCCGGGCGAGGGATCATCAGTTGATGTCGAGCGAATTCCCGGGCGAGATTTCCCAGGACGGCGTCTATCCGAACCTGTTCAAGGTCGCCGAAATCGTGCCGGGCGAGAAAATCGCACTGACGGAAGAGCAGACGGGTTGTAAGCTCGACTACGCGACCTGATCATTTAATCCTGACGTTACAAGTGCTGCGTCGTACCGCTCCTCCAGCGTGCGGCGCAGTACGCGCGTTGCAATTTCGTGAGACGGGGACCGTCCATGGAGCTTCTTCTTTTCAATTCCTTCAACGGACTCATTCAGGGCGTGTTCTATGCCTTGATGGCGCTCGGACTTGCGCTCATCCTCAGCCTGAACTCCGTCATCAACATGGCCCACGGCGGCTTCCTCGTGATCGGAGCCTACCTGGCCTACACGTTGAGTGGATATTTGGGATTTTGGGGCGCGCTGGTCGCCGCACCCATCCTGACCGCCGGCATCGGTCTGCTTGTGGAGCGAGTCCTGATCCGGCCGCTCTATAAACGCAGCGACCCGCTCTATAGTCTGCTGCTCACATTCGGCCTTGCGCTGATCATCGAGGATATGACGCGCACGATCTGGGGCGCGCAGGGGCTGCCCCTGGAAGTACCGGACATTCTCAACTCGCCGGTCAGCACCGAATATTTTTTCATCACCGGATTCCGCGTTCTGATCATGATAATCACCGCTGCCAGCGCAATTGGGCTCTATGCGGTGTTGCGCTACACGCTGATCGGCATTCGCATCCGCGCCGGTACACGCGATCTGGAAACCGTCTCCGCGCTTGGGGTCAATATCTACAAACTCAGGGCGCTGAATTTTGGCTTCGGCTGCATCTTCGCGGGTCTTGCCGGCGTTCTCGCCGCCGGCGTTCTCGGCCTCACGCCGCCGATGGGTAACAGTCTGATCATGCCGAGTTTCGTCGCCATTATCGTTGGCGGTGTCGGCAGCCTGTTCGGCGCGCTCCTGGGCGGGCTGCTCATTGGGCTCGCTGCGGGCATCACCACCACGTACTACCCGGCCGCAAGTGAAGCGGTGATTTATTTGATGATGCTCCTGGTCCTCGTGATCCGGCCGCGCGGCTTGTTTGGAGAAGAGGGGTTGTTCGAATGACCCGCTACATTTCGCTTGCGGTCATGGCGGTGATTTTGCTGACCCTGCCGCAATGGCTTCCCGCGGTCGGGGGCTATACGGCGCTGGGATCGAAGGTACTGATCTACGCGATCGCGACCATGGGTCTCAACCTGTTGCTGGGATTCACCGGCGGCCTGTCGTTCGGGCAGGCGGCCTATTTCGGGCTTGGCGCTTACGGCGCCGGGATGACCTTGAAATACCTTGCGGCCAGCACGCCGCTGGCGATCGTGATCGGCACGGTGGTCGGTGGATTGGCCGCGACGCTGCTGGGGCCGCTGGTGATGCGTCGGCGCGGCATCTACTTCGCGATGATCACCATTGCGATCGGCCAACTGTTTTATTTCGTGATGGTGCGGTGGAATAACGTGACGGGTGGCGAAGATGGCCTGGCCGGGTTTTCGCGCCAGCCACTGCATTTTGGCAGCATATCGATCGACCTGACATCGACCAACTTCTATTATCTGGTGCTGGTTTGCTTTGCGGGTGCGGTCGCGGTGATGTGGGGACTGCTGCAATCTCCGCTCGGACACACCTGGGTTGCCATTCGGGAGAACCGTCGCCGAATGGAGTTTCTCGGCGTTCGTATCGAGCGGTATGTCTGGGCAGCATTTGCGATCGCCGGCTTTGTGTCCGCACTCGCCGGTGCCCTGAACGCGCTGCTTTTCAACTTTGCGTCCCCGCAGGATCTGCACTGGATCCTGTCCGGAAACTTTGTGATCATGATTGCGCTTGGCGGGATGCACCGGTTTTTCGGGCCGCTGCTTGGCGTTGTCATTTTTGTTGTCGCGCAGGATTATCTGTCGAGCGTGACGCAGAACTGGATGAGCTTCATCGGTCTCATCTTCGTCATGATTGTGCTGCTGTTCCCGAAGGGAATCCTTGGCGTCTTTGGCCGCAGTACGAGGACAGCATGACGGTCGCTTCGCGTTTGACATCCAGTGCCAGCGAAGACGGCCGCGCCGAGAATGCCGCTGCCGGACAGTTGTTGCGTCTGGATAATGTTTCCAGGCATTTCGGAACGCTCAAGGCGGTTTCCGACGTGTCATTTGCGATGAAGCCCGGTGAACTTCGCGCGGTGATCGGGCCGAACGGCGCCGGCAAGACAACCTTTTTCAATCTTATCAGCGGATTGTTGCCGCCGACGGCAGGCACTGTCTGGTTCGATGGCCATGATATCACGCATGAAGCCGTCGCCAAACGTGTTGGGCGCGGCATCGTCCGGACTTTCCAGATCACGGAAGTCTTTCCGGAATTGACGGTCTTCGAAAACATTCGCATCGGGGTTGAAACCGCAGCTCGCCTCAATTCCCGGCCTTTCGTAAGCCGGTCGGTGCGCGTTGCGCTGGATCGCCGGATCAAGGAGTTGATCGAGACCGTCGATCTCGGCGGCAAGGAGGATCGGATTGTCGGTGAATTGGCGCATGGCGACCAGCGCGTCGTGGAAGTCGCAATGGCTCTTGGTCTGAAGCCGCGATTATTGCTGCTTGATGAGCCAACAGCGGGAATGGGCGACACGGAAACCGAGCACATGGTCGGCCTGGTGCGCCGGCTTCACGCCGAGCAGGGCGTGAGTATCCTGTTCATCGAGCATGACATGAACATCGTGTTCGGCATCGCGCAACGCATCACCGTGCTCGATCAGGGCCGCAAACTTGCGGAAGGAACGCCGGACCAGATTTCTGCCGATCCCAAGGTGCGCGCCGCCTACCTCGGAGAAGCCGAATGACGACGGTACTGCGGGCGCACGAGATCCAGACCTATTACGGCAAGAGCCATATCCTTCACGGTGTTTCCCTTGAGGTCAATGAAGGAGAGATCGTCACCGTGCTGGGCCGCAACGGCGCCGGTAAAACCACGACGGTCCGCAGCATCATGGGCTTGACGCCGCCGCGGCAGGGAACCGTTGAAATATTTGGACGTAACACCACGCGTTTGCCGACCCACCGAATCGCCGGGCTCGGCATCGGTTACGTTCCTGAAGGCCGCAAGATCTTCGGCAATCTGACCGTGCTGGAAAATCTCAAGGTCCCGCAGGCGAGGCCGGGAGCATGGAATCTGGATAGGATATTCAAGCTCTTCCCACGGCTGGAGGAGCGCAAGTCCCAGCTTGGTCGCCAGTTATCCGGGGGAGAGCAGGAGATGCTCGCGATCGCGCGGCCGTTGTTGCTTAATCCAAGATTGATGTTGCTCGACGAGCCATCGCAGGGTCTTGCGCCGCTCATCGTCAAAGAGGTGATGCAGGTCATCAAGACGATGCGTAGCGAGGGTCTTTCAGTGTTGCTGATCGAGCAGAACGTTCCGTTGTCTCTTGCGGTGGCCGATCGCGCTTACGTCCTGGATGACGGCAAGGTGGTTCACAGCGGCCCGGCTGCGGCGCTCGCGAGCGACAAGGAGCTGGTGGATAAATTGGCGGGCGCGGGTCACAAATGATGCTGCCGCCAGCACGGTGAATCGTGATCCCAGAGCCAAAGCGGCTTCTCAAAGTCCGAGATAGGCGCGCCGCACTTCCGGATCGTCGATGAGCTGCTTTGCAGGGCCGCTATGAACGATGCGACCGGTTTCCATCACATAACCCCGATCGGCAGTCGATAGCGCCAGGTTGACGTCCTGTTCGACCAGCAACACCGTTACGCCTTCGTCGCGGATCGTCGTCAGCACATCCATCAACTGTTCGACAATAACCGGCGCCAATCCCAAACTCATCTCGTCGATCATCAGCAGGATCGGCGCTGCCATCAGACCTCGCGCCATCGCACACATTTGCTGCTCGCCGCCCGACATGCTTCCAGCCAGTTGCCGTCGGCGCTCAGACAGGCGCGGAAACATCGTATACATCCTGTCGAGGTCGCGTGCGACGGCAGCCTTGTCGTCTCGCCTGAAGCCGCCCATCAGCAGGTTGTCTTGGACGCTCATGCGGTCGAAAAGCTGACGGCCTTCCGGAACCTGAACCAAACCGGCGCCAAAGACCTGATCGGATGTCATCGGCATCAGATCTTGGCGGTTCATGACAATGCCGCCCGTGCCGGAAAGCACGCGCGACAGTGTGCGCAGCAAGGTGGTCTTGCCGGCTCCGTTACTGCCGACCAGCGCTACGATCTCGGCCGGATAGACCGTCAGACTCACGTCGTGCAAAACCGGCATTCCGCCATAGCCGGCGCTGACCGCGCGTATGTCAAGCAGAGGTTCTGCCTTGGCCGCCGGCTTCGCGCTCATATCCGCCTCTTGCCAAGATACGCTTCGACCACAGTCTGGTTTGCGAGCACGCTGCCGGGTTCGCCATCGGCAATCTTTTCGCCATGGTGCAAGACGAGTAGCCGATCCGACAGACTCTTGATGGCTTTGATGACGTGTTCGATGACGAGAACGCTGATCCCGGCGTCACGGACTTTGCGGATCACGCCGATGACCTCGTCGATCTCCACCAGATTCAGCCCTGCCATGACCTCATCGCACAGCAAAACCTTCGGCTGCATCGCCAGGGCCTTTGCCAGTTCCAGCCGCTTGCGGCCGGGGCCTCCCAACTCATCCGCGCGTTGATCGACGTTTTTGCCGAGCCCGACAAAATCCAGTTGAGCGCGCGCCTGTTCGCGGGCTTTCGCCAGCTTGGCGTGTCCTCCTCCGTGCCCAAAGAGGGCGCCGACGGCGACGTTGTCCAGCACCGACAAGCCGGGAAACGGCCGCATGATCTGGAACGTGCGCCCGACGCCGAGCCGTGCGCGACGGTACGCCGGCATGCCGGCAACAGACTGCCCTTCAAAAAGGATGTCGCCCGAACTGGGAGCAAGCGTCCCGCTGATCAGGCTGATGAGCGTGGTTTTCCCGGCACCGTTCGGACCGATCACGCCGAGAATTTCTCGCGGCTGCAATAGAAAACTGACATCGTTGACCGCGATCAGGCCGGCAAAGCGGCGGGTCACGTGGCTGATTTCGAGTATCGGGGTCACAGGCGGTGCGCCCGGATGTTTTCGGCGAAATACCGCCACCCTGTCTTTCGGAACCGCCGCAACATATCCGCCAGACCGCGCGGCATGAGCACAACCGCGGCCACTACGACGATGCCGAAGAAAAGGCCTGCAACGCTGGTGACCTCGCTCGACAGGAATTCAGAGATCGCCGAAAGCGAAAGCGCTCCGACAACCGGTCCCAGAATCGTACCGGGTCCGCCGAAGACCGCCATAATGATCATCTTGACGTTCAGGCTGATATCGAACGCGCTTTCCGGATCGATAAACGTAACCCAATAGGCATGAATGCCCCCGGCCAGCGCACTGAAAACGCCGGAAAGCGCGAATGCCAGCGTCTTGTATAATGTCGTATTGACGCCCATCACTTCCGCGCCTTCTTCGTTTTCGCGGATCGCAATCAGTCCAAAACCGAAGCGGCTGCGTGTCAACCAGAAAACAGTCAGCGTGGCCAGCACCAGCAGCCCTAGCGACAATTCGTAAAACAGAGGATCGTTGTTGAGCGGCGGCAAGACAAGCCCGATATTCTGGCCGGCCAGTGTCACGTTGGAGACGATGGCGGTCATGACCTGAGCCAGCGCCAGAGTCGCAATCGCGAAATAGTGCCCCTTCAGCCGCAGAACGGGAATTCCGAGGAGAACAGCGAAGGTGACCGCAAGCGCCACGCCGAATACCAGACCGACGGCAAACGGCAAGTGCCACTGCGCCATCGCGATGGCCACACCGTAGCTGCCGAGCCCGTAGAATACCGAATTGCCGAAGGACGCATAGCC
Source organism: Nitrobacter sp. (assembly GCA_039923555.1). Classification (GTDB taxonomy): domain Bacteria; phylum Pseudomonadota; class Alphaproteobacteria; order Rhizobiales; family Xanthobacteraceae; genus Nitrobacter. Next base: position 9,157 of record JBDTCP010000058.1, on the reverse strand, counting down.
GGTGTAACCACCAATGATGTTCCATCCCTGTGCCAGGACGGCGAGCAGCAGGGCATTGATTCCGAACTGGACCAGGACATCCGATCCGAACCACGGCACGGCCGCGAGAACGGCGAGCGCCGCCAGGATGAGTAGGATGCGCAGCGCTTTCACGCTGCTTTCCCCAGCAGGCCGGTCGGCCGCACGATCAGGACCAGCACCAGCACGCCGAAGCTCGCCACATCGGCGTAGGTCGGCCCGATATAAAGCGCGGTCAGCGATTCGAGGATTCCCAGAAACAGGCCTCCGACAATCACGCCGAGCGGATTGTCGAGTCCCCCGATGATCGAAATGGCAAACGATTTTGCGGTCAACGCCGCGCCGATATACGGATTGATCTGCGACACGGTTCCGTAGAGGCCTCCGGCCGTTCCGGCCAGCGCAATTCCGATACCAAAAGTCATCGCGTAGAGATGCCGAGGCTCAACGCCGTAGAGGCGAGCCGCCACCAGATTCTGCGCGGTGGCGCGAATGGCGCGTCCGAGCCTTGTATGCAGCAGGAACAGCCACATGCCGATCGTCAATACGATGGCAACGCCGAAAGCCAGAAGCCGCGCCAGTGGCAACACGACCGGCCCCAGCGCAATGCTGTCGCCCGCATAGGCGGGATTGATGGTGCGAAAGTCAGCCGAAAATGCGAGCTGCGCAAGATAGGTCAGCACAACTTCCAGCCCGAACGTTATCAGCAACGTGTTGAACATCGGCGCACGGACAATCAAATTCAAAAGGCCGCGCTGGACGCCGTACCCTATCGCGAACATCACCGCCGCGGTGATTGGCAGCCCGAGAAACGGGTCGATATGCGCGTAAGTGAAGAGATACCACGACACGTAGGCGCCGAGCATGATGAATGCGCCGTGCGCCAGATTGACGATGTTCAGCACGCCCCAGACCAGCGCGAGACCAAGCGCCATCATGGCGTACAGCCCGCCTAACAGGATGCCGTTGATAACGATTTGCCCAAGCAGATCCAACGTTGCCCCTGCCTCTTTTAGCCGACGGATCGTTCGCGATTCGCGTTAGAGTCCGATCCAACTACGTTGAATCTGACTCTAATCTTATTTTTTTGATTGAGCATGATCTTATCCGAAAACCGGTTTTCCACTTTTCGGGATCATGCTCTAGCGTGCGTCCCAAGCCGGCATCGGATATTTCGGATCTGCGATTTTACCCTTGACGCCGTGGATCGCGACGAGTTCGCCATCCTGAACCTGGATCACGGTCTGCGGGAGATCGATCTGGCCATTCTCATTGAACGCAATCCGTCCGTAAAGACTGTCGAAATCAACCTTGGCCAATGCGTCCCTTACCTTGGCGGGGTCGATCGTGCCAGCGTCTTCGATGGCCTTTGCCAATGCCTCGACGTCGGCCGCTGCGGACGCAGCATGATAGTCCGGATCGTAGTTGAACGCGGCCTTGAATGCCGAGGCGAATTGGGCGGCGTCTCCGAACCAGCGATCCTTGAGTTCGGCGGAAGGCAGCCAGGCGGTCATGCCGAAGGCATAGTCGGCATCTTTACCGAGAGCCTTGCGGAAATCTTCGCTCGGAACGCCCACCGTGAAGGAATACATCTTCGGTGCGACCGCAAGGCTCTTGGCCTGCCGCACGAAATTCAGAATCTCGGTTTCGTGGCCCGCCACCAGCACCGCGTCAACGTTCTTGCTCTTGACCTGCGAGAGCAGCGAATTGAAGTCCGTCGCGTTGGTGCTGTAGCGCTCATCCATGGCCAGGGTGAGGCCCGCCTCTTTCAGCTTCGGCCGCGTGCCCTGCGCCACCGAGACGTCGAAGGCATCGTCGGCGTAAAGCAGCGCGACGGATTTCGGGGCCGGATTGAGCCCCTTCAACATATCGACTGTCGAGCTGAAATAGTGGCTGGCCGGCGCCAGCGTTCCAAAAATATATTTGAATTTGCGCGCGAAAATCTGGTCCGACGCGCCGCCGCCCTGGACCATCGGAATCTGATACTTTTCAGACACCGCCGAATCCGCCAGCGCGAAATTGCTCGCGAACGGCCCCAGCAGAAAATTCACTTTATCCCGCGAAACCAGTTGCGTGTACTGACGCACACTCAAATTGACGTCCGACTGATTATCATAAAGCTTGAGCGATAGCTTGTATGTCTCGTTACCGACCTTGACCCCGCCTGCGGCGTTGATCTTGTCGACCGCGAGCTGATAGGCGTCACGATAATATCGGCCAGTATTGGCAACGGGTCCTGTCAACTGTACGGACGCGCCTAAGACAATGTCCTTTGCCATGGCCGAACCGGATGACATCGCAACAGCAGCGGCTACCAGAACGGCCGACAAACCGGAAATTCTCGACATGAAATGACCCTCTATCCTGCGGCTGTCCCATTTTGCGCGTGTTTTTTTCCGGAGGTAATGCTCCTTATTGTGTATTGCCCGCGATCAGCGCTGATGCAGGAGGGTGTCACACCGCATTATACAACCAACGCGCAAGCACTTGGTTCCTGATGACCCTGGAGCGGTCGAATCCGTGCTCACTCTTGCCCCTCATGCGGAAGGCGCCTCACGCCGGCGCCAAGCATGAACCTGCCAGTCCCTGCGCCGGATCGACCCGGCACCAACGCCAACGGAAGAAACCAGACGCGCCGTTGCAGGGAGGGGATCCGGGTCACCACCCTGCCACTGGGCTGGAGGACCGAAGGATGGGCGGAGTATGACCGCCGCACTGGCATGCCCGTCGCATTTTTTCTATATCGGGTGCTAGTGTCCGGATTCCGAAGTTCGCATGTCTTGCAGCAACCTTTGATGCGAACTTCTGAACCACCACACTGATTTCCTGCGTCAAATGATCAAGGGTAAGCGAATATGACTTCGACAATCGACGGGGATGGCGCGACCGAGAGCCGGGTGTTTGAAGCGGATGTCGCCAAGCTGCTCCAGATGATGGTGCACTCGGTCTATTCTGACAAGGACGTGTTCTTGCGAGAGTTGATTTCGAATGCTGCGGACGCCTGCGAGCGGCTGCGCTACGAAGCCATCAGCGATCCCGCGTTGCTGGCGGACGACACCAAGCCCCGGATTACCATCACTATCGATGCGGAACGGCGGCAATTGACGGTCGAGGACAACGGCATCGGCATGAGCCATGACGAGATGGTCGACGCGCTGGGGACGATCGCCCGGTCCGGCACCAAGGCCTTCATCGAGCAGGCCAAGGCCGCCGAAGCCGGTGATGGCGTGACTCTGATCGGTCAATTCGGTGTCGGCTTCTACTCGGCCTTCATGGTGGCGGACCATGTCGATGTGATTTCGCGGCGCGCCGGCGACGGCGAAGCCTGGCGCTGGTCATCGGACGGGAAGGGGACGTTCACGGTAACGCCTGTAGATGAGAGCGAGGCCTCACCGAGGGGCACCCGTGTGGTGCTTCATCTCACGGAAGAGGCCAAGGAATATACGGATCGGCTCAAGCTCGAGCAGATGGTCAAAGACCAGTCGGGTCATGTGCCGGTTCCGATCGCACTTGCCGAGAAGCCCGGAGCCGCTCCGACCGAGATTGCCGATGGCGCGGCGCTGTGGACCAAACCGCGCGGCGAGATCAGCACGTCTGATTACGCCGATTTCTATCGCAGCGTTTCGGGCCATTTCGATGAACCGGCGCTGACGGTGCATTTTCGCGCTGAAGGGCGACAGGAGTTCACGGCGCTGCTGTTCGTGCCGCAAACCAGGCCTTTCGATCTGTTCGAGACCGACCGCAAACGACCGATCAAGCTTTATGTGAAGCGCGTCTTTATTACCGATGATGCCGATCTGCTGCCCCGCTATCTGCAGTTCGTGCGGGGCGTCGTCGACTCGGCCGATCTTCCGCTCAATATCTCGCGCGAAATGATTCAGGAAAGCGCAATCCTGGCCGCGATCAAGAAGAGTGTCACCGGCCGTATCCTGAGCGAACTCGAGAAGCTCGCCGAGAGAGACGCGGCGGCTTACGGAAAGATCTGGGCGGCCTTCGGTCCGATCTTCAAGGAAGGGATCTATGATGCCTACGACCGTCGCGACGCCATTCTCGGGCTCTCCCGCTTCAAGACCACGGCGGGATCGTTGCGAAGCCTCAAGGATTATGTTGGTACCCTGAAGGAAAATCAGACCTCGATCTATTACCTCGCCGGGCAGGATGCCGCTCGTCTCGAAGCCTCGCCCCATCTGGAGGGTTTCCGTGCCCGCGGCGTGGAGGTCCTGCTGCTATCCGACCCAGTCGATAGCTTCTGGGTCACATCCGGACCGAGCTTCGAGGGGAAGCCATTCAAGTCCGTGACGCAGGGTGCGGCGGATCTGGCGGCGATCTCGCGCGTCGATGCGAGCGCCGAACCTTCGCAGGACGTCAGCGCTGGCGTCACGGAGTTTCTCTCCTTTCTCAAGACGACGCTGGCGGACCTGGTTTCCGACGTGCGCTCGTCTGAGCGCCTCACCGATAGTCCTGTCTGCCTTGTCGCGGCCGAGTCGGGGCCTGATCGGCAACTGGAAAAGATTCTCGTCGGCGTCGGACAATTGTCCGGCATATCCAAGCCGGTCCTCGAGGTGAACCCGAGGCATCCGCTGATCGCTTCGCTGGCTGAGCTCGGGGATGGCGACGGCGCGTTCAAGGAAGACGCGGCGCGGATGCTGCTCGATGACGCGCGCGTCCTCGATGGTGACCGCCCCAGCGATGCCCTTGAGTTTTCCAAGCGTCTTGCGCGCCTCGTTGAGCGGGGACTGCGCGGTTCGACAGCGTAGCTCTCGCTGCGGCACAGAAGCTGTCACGTTATGCGTTTGTGCGCGCGCTGATTCGACCCAGAAGGACATCTCTCAGGACGACGGCATTGTTGTGCGTCTTATTATGAGCCGCAAAGACGAGTGTTATCCGGCCTGACCGGGCGCGGGCACGCAGCTCATCGAGCTGTTCCCGGTTCCTGTGAATCTCATTCGCGTATCGTCGCCGAAACTCCTGCCAGCGGTCGGCATCATGCCGGAACCAATTGCGTAGCGTTCTACTGGGCGCGATGGCTTTTTGCCACTGAGCGATAGCGGCGTCCGCTTTGCTGACGCCCCGAGGCCATAAGCGGTCAACCAGTATCCGAGTGCCGTCACCTGCCGCGGGAGGTTCATAAGCTCGCTTCAGTTTGACGTTTTTGGCTGCAAGCCGCTTCATTGGCCCTTCGTTCAGTCATCGCTCCGGCGATGCGCGTCTAGCCGGAAAATGCTCTAGTCGCCTTGTCCGGGATTTGCCGAGAAATATTGTTCCAGCTTGTCCGCAACGCCGTCGAAGGTCTTGGCGTCAGCGGGAGCGTCGCGCTTGATCGTGATGTTCGGCCAAACCGAGGCATATTCGGCGTTTAACTTGAGCCAGCTTTCCAGGCCCGGCTCACTGTCGGCAAGAATGGCTTCCGCCGGGCATTCCGGCTCGCAGACGCCGCAGTCGATGCACTCATCAGGATGGATAACGAGCATATTGTCGCCCTCGTAGAAGCAATCGACCGGACATACCTCCACACAATCCATGTATTTGCACTTGATGCAGTTATCGGTGACAACGAAGGTCATCTTGAAGACTCCGCCCGGGCAAGAACAGGTGTGAGACCGGCATCGGCGCGAACTTTGGCGCATCGACGGTCCCGCGAATCCATCCTCGGATATATGCAGCCGAAGAGATCATGTCGCCCACAACGCCACGAGAACAGCAAGCACATATGGACCAATCTGGTGTTTCGTGAGGCCGAAGAGGTTCGCAGGCCAGGTTCGGACAGAAGCTATGGCCATGCTGCTTCCATAAGATATATTAAAGATATTCTTATACGCCCGGTCCCGTCATAAAGCAATATTTCCAGCATTTTCAAAGTGGATTCGCGCTTCGCGCGAATATTACAGGCCGCCCGTGGCGCGCAACTGAACGCTCGCCTTTTGCAGGTGCTGGGGCATGCTCATCAAAAGCGATTTGCGATCTGCGACGGCGTTGTGGAACTGCTCAAGCGCGATGTTGAAGGTGGTCAACGAACCCTCCTCGATCGCGCCGTTTTCGAAACAGTTCAGCATGTCGCGCAAAATGGCATCGGCCTCGGCCTGCATCTGGTCCAGTTCGTCGGTGGAACCGCTCTGGCGCGCGAGTGCGATCATGTCGAGCAGCCGGTCGCGCTGGGTCGCATTGCCGACCCGCTCGTCCTTTTTCAGGTAGCTCGCGAACCAGGCGCCGGCAGAGCCCATCGCCGATACCGCCATCAGCGTCCACCAGATGTAATCGCTGTAACGATCGAGGAAAGATTTCTCTTCACCATCGACATAGGCCGCGGCGCCCGGATGCACCGGAATCACGGCATCCTTGTCGGTGTCGGGCGTTTCAATTTTCGCGGCCAGCGGGAAATCCGACATCACCTGCTGCCGGATTGCAAAAAGCTGCCGGGTGAACGCGGCGACGGTGACATCCGACAGGCTTTTGCGCGCCACGATGTGATGCGCAAAGCTGATCGTTTTCACCTTGTCGTCGGGGCGGGCCGGGGAGCCGCCGAATGCGCCCGCCGGAATGTCCACAGCTTCATAGACCGGATGATTTTGCGCGATCGCGTCCGCCGAATCGATCGCCAGGAAGACCGGCGCGCCGCCGTCGCGTGCGGACGCTGTAATGGCGTCCGCGGTGATCTTGCTGTTGACCGGTCCGACGGCGAGAAAGGCATCCGCTTTCTGGCCGCGGATCGCTTCGGAGACTTCGGTGGGGGCAAACTGAACGATGTCGACCTTGGCCGGATCCACATTGTATTGTTGCAGCACAACTTTCAGCAAATTCACATCGGCATCGGTGCGACCGACGACTCCGACGCGATGGCCGGCGAGTTGTGCGATATCCTTGATTTCCGTCGCCTTGGCGGCTTTTTTACCCTTCGGCTTCGGCGGAACCCATAAAACCGCGACATCCTTGCGTAGCGTCGCGACCGCTTGCGCATTCTTGGGGACGTCAAGATCGCCGCGAACGATCGCGAGGTGGGCCCGGCCGTCGGACAGAGCCGCCGCGCTTGCGGTTGCTCCGTCGGTCTGCAGCGGGTGCAGACGGGTCTGCTTGTGAGCCCGCGCAAAGGCCTGTACCAGGGCCTGAACAACCTTGGCGTCATCACTGTTGGGCGGCCCGACGGCGGCCTGCAACAGTACCGGCCGCATCGTGTAATAGTAAATGGTCGTGACGGTGCCCACCAGCGCGAGCACACTGGCCAAAATGACAAGCATGAGTTTCCGGCGCGCTGAACGCGGAGACGCAGAGAGATTGACAGCGCCGGGATTGTCGAGGGCCGATCTGGGAGATGATTGCCTGGAATCTGATGTCATGCTGCCAATACGGTTGCATCCACATTCTAGCGAGTTTCCGACCAAGCGGAATTACGTTGTCGTCATGGTTATCGGGCCGCCGTCGCGTGTTTCAGCACCGGCATTGTAGCGCGGATCGGAATGGTTTGTCCGGTGTTAGGCCACTGTTCCGAATTTGAAAGTTCGTCATTTGCGCTTCCCTTTCTGAGGTGAACTTCAGATTCGGCAGGACACTGGCAACTCCATGGTTCCAGTGTGGTTGGGTCAGAGGTCGCTCGATGGACTCGCGGCGACAATGAAGCGAAACTTGGGAACCATCACCTTGGTGTCCCGATCAAAGGAGACGAATATGGCGGAGCGGCTGTCGGCGGACGCGCGAAAAACAGCGGTCAAGGCCTTGTCGGGCTGGTCGGAGATTCCGGATCGCGAAGCCATTGGGCGCACCTTCACGTTCCGGGATTTCAATGAGGCTTTTGGGTTCATGGCGCGGGTCGCGCTGGTCGCCGAAAAGAACGATCACCATCCGGAATGGCGTAATGTTTACAAGATGGTAGAGGTTGTGCTCGCGACCCATGACGCTGGCGGCGTGACCGCGCGCGATGTGGAGCTTGCGGAGGCGATGAACGCGATCGCGCGCCAGTTCGGCCTGGCCTGACAGGCCGCCCGCCGCCTTGCGACGGGGCGTAGGACTTCCCACGTGAACAGACGAGAGAGGTAGCGGCTGCGACGGTCCGCTGCTCGCGGGCGCCGAGGACCCTGACGATGACATCTGAACACAGTGTAGGATTTGAGCCGGCCGAGCGGCTGGCGCGGGATCGCGACAGCGTGCGCCGGCGGTTCTGGAGCAAGCTGAAGCGGGTCGTCGCCACCTTGCCGTTCGCCGAAGATCTGATCGCGGCGTATTACTGCGCCTTCGACAAGCGAACGCCGCGCCATGTGCAAGCGTCGCTGCTCGGCGCCATTGCCTATTTCATCCTGCCGTTCGATTTTGTTCCGGACATGCTGCCGGTGCTCGGCTTCACCGACGATGCCGCAGTGCTTGCGACCGCGATCAGGATGGTAGCAAACCACATCACGCCGGAGCATCGCGACGCCGCACGTGCCGCGTTGAAGCGGGGGGGCGAGGAAGACGGCGCGGTCTGAGTGGCCTTTCGTGCTTCTCACGGATGCAGGATCACCTTGCCCATGGCCTGACGGCCCGCGAGCACTTTCAGCGCGTCCGCGGTCTGCGCCAGCGGGAAGGTGCGGTCGACATGCGAGGATATTCGACCTTCCGCCGTCCACTTCACCAGCTTTTCGAGGTTGGTGCTATTCTTCTCCGGATTGATCCGCGTCCACGCGCCCCCAGAACACGCCGCGGATATCGCAGCCTTTCAATAACGCGAGGTTGAGCGGCATTTTTGGAATCTCGCCGGCGGCGAAACCGATCACGAGAAAGCGCCCTTGCCAGGCGATTGCACGCAGCGCGGCCTCGGCATAGTTGCCGCCGACGGGATCGAAGATGATGTCAGTGCCCTTGCCGCCGGTGGCGCCGAGCACGGCCAGCGTTCGCCAGGCGTTGGATTGGCGCGATCTTCCAGTGCATGCAGCGCGGTGCCGTAGGTAATGATGATGGCCGCCGCTCGATCAAAATCCAGATTGTCCGGAATCTTTACGATCGAACTTGTCGGCAGCGCGATCTTTTCCCGCGCGCCGTTATGGCCATGAGGCCACCACACGGTCGCCCGGCTTCAAATGCGTCACACCAGAACCGACACTCTCGATCACGCCAGCAATTTCGGCCGCAGGCGAGAACGGAAACGGCGGCTTGATCTGGTACTTGCCCTGGA
>JBDTCP010000057.1:0-4268 GCA_039923555.1 Nitrobacter sp. | reverse complement strand
TGCGCGAAACCACCGGTGTTGGCATGATGGATTGCAAGCAGGCGTTGGCCGAAAACAACGGTGACATGCAGGCTGCGATCGACTGGCTGCGCAAGAAGGGTTTATCGAAAGCCTCCAAAAAGGCCGGCCGCGTTGCGGCCGAAGGCCTGATCGGCGCGATCACCAGCGGAACCAAGGGCGTTGTCATCGAGGTCAACTCCGAGACCGACTTCGTGGCGCGCAACGAGCAGTTCCAGGGACTGGTCAAGATGGTGGCTCAGGTCGCCCTCAGCGTCGGCGCCGACGTTGAGGTGATCAAAGCCACCAAGGTTGGCAGCGCCACCGTGGAGACGGCTATAACCGACGCGATCGCAACCATTGGCGAGAACATGACGTTGCGTCGCGCGGCTTCGCTTGAGGTTAGCAAGGGGCTTGTCGCGAGCTACATCCACAATGCGGTCATCGATGGCGCTGGAAAAATGGGGGTGATCGTCGCGCTTGAATCGGCGGGAAAGGCCGACGAGCTCGCTGCGTTGGGCCGTCAGATCGCCATGCATGTCGCGTCAACGAACCCGCTGGCTATCGATCCTTCGGGGATCGATCCAGCAGTCGTCAAGCGCGAGAAGGACATTCTCGCCGACAAGTTCCGGCAGCAGGGCAAACCGGAAGCGATGATCGAGAAGATTACCGAATCCGGTCTGAAGACCTTCTATAAGGAACAGACGCTGCTGGAACAGCCGTTCATCTTCGACGACAAGAAAAGCGTCGCCCAGGCGCTCAAAGAAGCTGAGGGCAAAGTTGGCGCGCCTGTAAAGATTACAGGCTTTGTGCGCTATGCTCTCGGTGAGGGAATCGAGAAGGCCGAGTCCGATTTCGCGGCCGAGGTCGCCGCTGCTGCCGGACAGGGGTGACACGAGGCCCGAGCAAGCCGGGACAGCAGTAGACTCGCGACGGAGCTAACGCATCATGGATGAGCCGGCCTATCGTCGCGTTGTCGTTAAACTGTCAGGCGAATATTTCGCGGGTTCGCAACCCTTCGGTATCGACCAGCCGACAATTGACCGCATCGCCGGTGATCTGATTACAGCGCGCGAATTGGGCGTCGAAATCGCGGTTGTAATCGGCGGAGGAAACATCTTCCGGGGTGTCGAGGTCTCGTCCCGCGGCGTCTCGCGCCCGACCGGCGATACGATGGGAATGCTTGCAACCGTTATGAACTGCCTCGCGCTTGAGGCCGCGCTCGAACGGCGTGGGCAGTCGGCGCGCGCTATGTCTGCGTTCGTGATGCCTGAGGTCTGCGAGCTCTTTACACGTCGTGCGACGCACAAATATCTCTCGGAGGGACGTATCGTTCTGCTCGGCGGCGGGACCGGAAATCCTTATTTCACGACGGACACCACGGCCGTGCTTCGTGCGGCAGAGATCGGTGCGCAGGCCGTGCTCAAGGCGACGAACGTGGACGGTGTCTACAGTTCTGATCCGAAGAAAGACCCGTCTGCCAAACGGTTTGAGCGGTTAAGTCACTCCCAGGCGCTCGAAGGCGGCTATAAGGTGATGGACGCGACTGCTTTCGCGCTTGCCCGCGAGACGTCGCTGCCTATCATTGTGTTCTCGATCGCCGAAGCCGGTTCGATCGGTGCCATCCTGAAGGGCGCCGGCCGTGGGACGATCGTCGCCAGCTGATCCGTTGCGTCGGGTTGGATATAGGGCAGAGCAGTTTTCCGGGATGGAGAGCGATATGACGTCGGGTAATTTCGATATCAACGAGTTGAAACGCCGGATGCAGGGGGCAACTCAATCCCTCAAGCACGAACTGGGCGGTTTGCGGACCGGGCGCGCCTCGGCGTCGATGCTCGAACCGGTGCAGGTCGAGGCCTATGGCAGCCATATGCCGTTGAATCAGGTGGCGACGGTCAGTGTCCCGGAGCCTCGCCTGTTGTCGGTGCAGGTCTGGGACAAGTCGATGGTAAAGGCGGTGGAAAAGGCGATCGTCGATTCCAATCTCGGGCTGAGTCCCGCGACCGAAGGACAGGTGCTGCGCCTGCGTATCCCAGAGCTTAACGAAGAGCGCCGCAAGGAATTGGTCAAGGTCGCGCACAAGTATGCCGAGGCAGCCAAGGTGGCCGTTCGTCATGTTCGCCGCGATGGAATGGATACGATTAAGAAACTCGAGAAGAATCACGAGATCTCGGAGGACGATCAGAAGCGTATGGACAATGACGTTCAGAAAACGACCGATGCCATGATCTCCGAGATCGATCAAATGCTGGCGGGGAAGGAAAAGGAAATCCTCACCGTTTAGCCGAAATTGGACTGATCTGATGTCGAACGCCGCTATGCCCGCAACCGAAGGATCGGATCAAGCCGATGCGCCGCTGCACGTTGCGATCATCATGGACGGCAACGGTCGATGGGCGGCCGCCAGAGGACTGCCACGGGCGGAAGGCCATCGCCGCGGTGTCGAGGCGCTGAGACGCGTGGTCCGCGCGGCAAGCGACCTGAACATCCTTTATCTGACAATTTTTTCGTTCAGCTCTGAGAATTGGTCGCGGCCAGAGACCGAGATCGGCGATCTCTTCGGGCTGCTGCGCCGGTTTATCCGCAATGATCTCGCGACGCTGCACCGCGACGGGGTGCGCGTGCGTATCATCGGCGAGCGCGCGGGGCTGGAGCAGGATATTTGCGCGCTGCTGACCGAAGCCGAAGAATTGACGAAGAACAACACCCGCCTCAATCTCGTGGTTGCGTTCAACTATGGTTCGCGACAGGAAATCGCGAACGCTGCCCAGCGCCTCGCGCGTGAAGTTGCGGATGGCAAGCGTGATCCGATCACAATCGATGCCGATACGCTGGGTCAATATCTCGACGCGCCGGACATCCCGGATCCGGATCTGATCATCCGCACCAGCGGCGAGCAGCGGCTGTCGAATTTCCTGATGTGGCAGGCGGCCTATAGCGAGTTTGTGTTCGTCCCGATTCACTGGCCGGATTTCGACAAGACGGCACTCGAAGGCGCGATCGCCGAATATGCCAGGCGCGAACGCCGCTTCGGCGGGTTGGCTGCGAAAACCGGATCGTGAATCGGACACTCGTGTGAATCAGGATCAGATAGCAGCACCGGCCGCCGGAGGGGAATCGCGAAATCTCCGGACGCGCATCATGGCAGCGCTGATTCTTGCGCCGGCTGCGGTTGCGATCGCATGGGCTGGCGGCCCGCTTTGGGTAGGTCTCGTGACGCTCGCTGCCGTCGGCCTTTACGTCGAATGGCTGATGATCGTCGGCGCCGTGCAGGACACGCGAACGGTTGCCGTCGGGATCACGGCACTTGCCATGTCCGGATTGTGCCTGGCATTCGGACACAGCGGGTATTCGCTGGTTATTCTCTTGATCGGCGCTGCAGCGGTTGCTGCGGTGTCGCAACGGCTGCGCCTTTGGTCGGTGACGGGATTCTGTTATGCAGCGGCGGCGGAAGTCGCGGCGGCGCTGGTGCGCCTCGATGGTGGCTACGGATTCATCGCGTTGATTTTTGTACTGCTGATTGTCTGGGTGACTGATATCGGGGGGTATTTCGCAGGTCGCGGAATCGGCGGGCCCAAATTGTGGCCTCGTGTCAGTCCGAAGAAAACATGGGCGGGTGCGGCGGGCGGTTTCGTTGCGAGCCTTGCTGTCGCGGCGGGATTCTCCGCTTTTGATTTTGGAAAAATGATTCCCTTGCTGCTGCTCGCGGCCTTTCTGTCAATCGTGTCGCAATCGGGCGATCTATTTGAATCGGCGGTCAAGAGGCGTTTCGGCGTCAAGGACTCAAGCCAGATCATTCCCGGACACGGCGGGTTGCTCGACCGCCTCGACGGCTTCGTTGCGGCGATTGTTCTCGCCGCGCTATTTGGATTTTTGCGTGGTGATGCCGATGGCATCGGTCACGCTCTTATGGTTTGGTGACGTATGAGTGCTGTTCCGTTGAAAAATAACAAACCGGTCGAGGCTGGCGTCAGGACCGTAACGGTTCTGGGTGCGACCGGATCGATCGGTGACAGCACGATGGATTTGTTGCGCGGCGCGCCTGGTCGCTACCGTGTCGAAGCGCTCACGGCGAATTCCAACGTTGTTGGCCTTGCAAAACTGGCTCGGGAGTTTAACGCGCGATTTGCGGCGATCGCGGATCCTTCGCGCCTTGACGAACTGAAGGATGCGCTGGCCGGCAGCGGTATCGAGTGCGGCGTCGGTGAAAGCGCGATCATCGAGGCTGCTTCGCGCCCGACCGACTGGTTGATGGCCGCGGTGAGTGGCGC